>NZ_VFUV01000008.1:0-259759 GCF_006441315.1 Mesorhizobium sp. B2-4-19
GCTCGACGGCCGCATCACCGAGATCGCCTCGACCGTCGCGGCGACCCCGGCAGCGGAACCAGCCAAGCCTGCAGAGCCGGCAAAGCCAGCCGAGGCAACCCCGGCCCCCGCGCCGGCGGAACCTGCCAAACCGGCCGAGGCCGCGAAACCGGCTGAACCGGCAAAGCCCGCGGAAGCCGCACCGGCAATGCCTGAACTGCCCGCGAACTCAGGCGATATCGCCAACACGCCGCCGGCCATATCGACGGAGAATGCACCTCCGCCACCGGCCCCGCCGGCTCCCGCTGCCCCGGCAGCTGCACCGGCCGAGCCGGCAAAACCAGCCGAGGCCGCCCCTGCACCGGCAGCACCGGCCCCGGCGGAACCCGCCAAGCCGGCAGAGCCGGCAAAGCCCGCTGAAGCCGCACCCGCCACGGGCAGCCATGTCATCGTTACCGGCGACAGCTATTGGGATCTGGCCAAGAAGGCCTATGGCGACGCCACCAAGTGGAAACTCATCTACGAGGCCAACAAGGGTCAAAGGCCGCATCGGCTGATGCCCGGCGCGACGCTGACCATCCCGGCGAAGTAACCTCACTTCGTCTCTTCCATCCAACACCCGCCCGGGAAACCGGGCGGGTGTTCTGTTTTCAGCTGGACACGCGTTAAGGTGCGGCCAGACGCGGCATTGAAAGCCCGTGCAGGATGATTAGGTTCGCGCCTTCTGGAGAACCGCTATGACGTTCACAACCGCTGTCGATCCCAAAGCCGCGAAGGCCCATGGCCCACTGCCGGCCGGGCATCCGCCGGTCAAGACCGGCAAGGTCGGTGTCATGCTGATCAATCTCGGCACGCCTGACGGCACCGACTTCAAACCGATGTGGCGGTATCTCAGGGAATTTCTGTCCGATCCGCGCGTCATCGAGCTCAACAGGGCGATCTGGTATCCGATCCTCTACGGCCTGGTGCTTACATCGCGGCCGAAGAAGTCCGGCGCCAACTATGCCCGGATATGGAACCAGGAAAGGAACGAGTCGCCGCTGCGCACCTACACCCGCGCCCAGGGCGAAAAGCTGGCCGAGGCGTTGCGCGACCTGCCCAATGTCGTCGTCGACTGGGCCATGCGCTACGGTAATCCTTCGACCGCGAGTGTCGCCGAAAGGCTGGTCGCGCAGGGCTGCGACCGCATTCTTTCGTTCCCGCTCTACCCGCAATACTCCGCGACGACGACGGCCACCGCCAATGATCAGCTGTTTCGCGCCTTGATGAAGATGCGCGCGGCCCCCGCCATCCGCAGCGTGCCGCCTTACTATGACGAGCCGGTCTATATCGAGGCGCTGGCGCGTTCGATCGAGCAGAATATCGCGGCGCTGGATTTCGAGCCGGAAGTGGTCATCGCCTCATACCACGGCATCCCAAGGCCCTATTTCGAAAAGGGCGATCCCTACCATTGCCACTGTCTCAAGACGACCCGGCTGTTGCGCGACAGGCTCGGCTTGGACGAGAAGAAGCTGATCACCACCTTCCAGTCCCGCTTCGGCGCCCAGGAATGGCTGCAGCCCTACACCGACAAGACGGTGGAGAAACTCGGCAAGGACGGCGTCAAATCCATCGCCATCGTCAATCCCGGCTTTTCCGTCGACTGCATCGAGACGCTGGACGAAATCGGCCGGGAAGCGGCCGAGACCTTCCATCACGCCGGCGGCAAGAACTTCGCTCACATCCCTTGCCTCAACGACAGCGCCGAGGGGATGGCGGTGATCGAGGCGATGGTGCGGCGCGAACTGTCCGGCTGGGTCTAGGAGAAACTCTAGGGAAACTGTGAAACGATTTTCCCGGGAAAAGCGCATAGCGCTTTCTCTTGGGAATTTCGTCAACCAGAGAGTTAGAGCGGCTCGCCGCTCTGATACCGGAACAAGGGCCACTCAGGAGCGTTGAGCGGTTCCTCCGGAGAATTCGATGCCCCGCAAGCTCGACCTCAGAACCGGCCGGCCCGTCTGGTCCGTCTATCGGGCGCCTGCCGTGCCGACGTCGGCGCTGACCCGCGACGTCAGGACCGACGTCCTGATCATCGGTATGGGCATCAGCGGCGCCATGGCGGCCGAGGCACTGACGGCGGAAGCTCATCAGGTAATCTGCATCGACCGGCGTGGTCCGCTGAAAGGCTCGACCGCGGCGACCACCGCGCTCGTCCAGTTCGAAATCGACCAGCCGCTTTCCGTGCTCTCGAAGACGATCGGCAAGACCAAGGCACAGCAGGCCTGGCGCCGCTCGCGGCTCGCCGTTTCCAACCTGGCCGGCCGCATCGAATATCTCGCAATCGACTGTCGCCTGCGCCGCACCCCGTCGCTCTATCTGGCCGGCACGCTGCTCGGGCCGTCGGAACTGATTGAGGAAGCCGAAGCGCGGCGACAGGCGGGCATTGCCGCAACCTATCTGACGCCGCAGCCGCTGGCGCAGACATTCGGCATCGAGCGCGGCGGCGCCATCCTCAGCCATGGCAACATCGCGCTCGACCCGAGCAAACTGACGGCCGGCTTGCTGCTCAAGGCACTGGAGCGCAAGGCACGTCTTTACGCGCCCGCCGAAGCGACGGCGATCGAGGACAATGCCGACGAGGTGGTCGTGACGACAAAGGAGGGCCCGACCATCACCGCACGGTATGTCGTCCTGGCCACCGGCTACGAACTGGTCGACATCGTGCCGGCAGCCGCCCACCGGATCATGTCGACCTGGGCGATCGCGACACGCCCGCAGCCGCGAAAACTCTGGCCGGGTCCGTCGTTCATCTGGGAGGCGTCGAACCCGTATCTCTACATGCGCTCGACGGCGGACGGCAGGGTCATCTGCGGCGGCGAGGACGAGGATTTTGTCGACGAGACGCGGCGCGACGGACTGATCGCCGACAAGAGTGCCCGAATTGCCGACAAGCTGGGCCAGGTGTTCCCGCATCTCGACGTCAGGCCTGAATTCGCCTGGACCGGCTCCTTCGGCACAACCAGCACCGGCCTGCCCTATATCGGCGCCGTCCCCCGGCATCCGCGCATCCATGCAGTCATGGGTTACGGCGGCAACGGCATCACCTTCTCGCGCATCGCTTCCGAAATTATTTCGGCTTCGATCAAGGGGATGACCGACATCGATGCGGAGCTCTTCGCCTTCAACCGGTGAGTGCAGAGCAACAAACAATCCTTCATCACCTGATTGTAACGTTCCTGAAACACACTTAAGTCTTTGGTGAAGTCGGCTGCGCGGGAATGGCTCTCGCGGCCCGCTTCTGAGGGAGAGCCAAATGGATTTCAGTGGTTTCGATATTGCGGTCGTTGTTCTTGTCGCGCTTGTCGTGCTGGTGCTGTTCAAAGGCATCAAGACAGTTCCCCAAGGCTACAACTATACGGTCGAACGTTTTGGTCGTTACACCAGGACACTGAGCCCCGGCCTCAACATCATCACGCCGTTCGTCGACCGCATCGGCGCCAAGATGAACATGATGGAGCAGGTGCTCGACGTTCCGAGCCAGGAAATCATCACCCGCGACAACGCCATCGTCGGTGTCGACGGCATCGCCTTCTACCAGATCCTCAATGCGGCACAGGCCGCCTACCAGGTTGCCGGCCTGCAGAACGCCATCCTCAACCTGACTATGACCAACATCCGTACCGTCATGGGCTCGATGGACCTCGACGAGCTGTTGTCCAACCGCGACGCCATCAACGAGCGCCTGCTGCGCGTCGTCGACGAAGCAGCGCATCCATGGGGCATCAAGATCACCCGCGTCGAGATCAAGGACATCAACCCGCCGGCCAACCTCATCGAATCGATGGGCCGCCAGATGACCGCCGAACGTAACAAGCGCGCCCAGATCCTGGCCGCCGAAGGCCTCAAGCAGTCGCAGATCCTCGAGGCCGAGGGCCGCAAGGAGGCCGCCTTCCGCGACGCCGAGGCGCGCGAACGCTCGGCCGAAGCCGAGGCCCGCGCCACCCAGGTGGTGTCGGAAGCGATTTCCAAGGGCGACGTGCAGGCGCTGAACTACTTCGTCGCGCAGAAATACACCGAGGCGCTCGGCAAGATCGGCACGGCCACCAACAGCAAGATCGTGCTGATGCCTTTCGAGGCGTCGTCGCTGATCGGCTCGCTCGGCGGCATCGGCGAGATCGCCAAGGAAGTCTTCCGCAGCGAGGGCACGACCGGCGCGCAAAGGCAGGCCGCGCGCCCGCCAGTTGTGCGCCCGAGCGACAACTGAGTCCGCAGGAGGCCACTCCCATGTTCGATCGCATCATTTCCGAACTCGGCCCGTGGAACTGGATGGTTCTGGGCTTCGTGCTGCTGGTGGTGGAGGTCATCGCGCCGGGCTTCTTCATGCTGTGGATCGGCATCGCCGCGCTCATCATCGGCGCGGTGTCGCTGCTGATCTGGGATGCGGCGATCTGGAGCTGGCAGGTCCAGGTCCTCGCCTTCCTGGCGCTGTCGCTGGTTTCAGCCTTCGTCGGCAAGAAACTCATGGGCGGACGCGACCAGCCGACCGACCAGCCGCTGCTCAACCGGCGCGGCGCCCAGATGGTCGGCCGCATGGCAACGCTTGCCGAGCCGATCAAGGACGGCCGCGGCCGCATCAAGCTCGGCGACACGCTGTGGCGCGTCTCCGGGCCCGACCTACCGGCCGGCACGCAGGTGCGCGTGACAAGTGCCGCCGACACGGACCTGGAACTGACGGTGGAGCGTGTCTGAGTGTCCAGACGGCGCCGGCGCGAAAGGTGTGTTGAGATTCAGGTCAGGCCGAGTCGGAGTCGAAGACGGGCGCGAAGCGACCAAAATGGCTGATGCCGAGAACCGGAGCGGAGCGTACTTAAGTACCGGCCTACGCCGGCCGTAGCCTTAGCTGCGACGATCCCTCATGAGTGCTTCGGCCGGTGAGGGCCGGAAGCGCGGGTATCAGCCATTTGCAGACCGGCTTCACCTGAATATCGGCATGCCTAGGCAGCGCCGATGCGCAACAGGTCGTGGAAATGCACCACGCCCAGCGGCATGTTGTTCCTGGTCACCACCAGCGCGCCGATATTGTGCTCGTTGAGCAGCGCGATCGCCGTGCCGGCTAGCGTCTGCGGGTCGACCGTCTTGGGCGAGCGGGTCATCACCTCGTCGACGATGACGTCGGCCAAATTGCGGTGCAGGTTGCGCGCGACATCGCCGTCGGTGATGATCCCCGCCAGTTCGCCATTGGCGTCGACGATCAGGACGCAGCCGACCTTCTTCTGCGACAGCGTCATTACCGCTTCCGGCATCTTGGTGCCGAGCACGGCCAGCGGCATCTGGTCGCCGACCCGCATGATCTCGGAGACCATGGTAAGATTGGCGCCGAGTTGGCCGCCGGGATGGAAGGTGCGGAAATGGTCTGGCGTGAAACCCCGCGCCTCGAGCAGTGCGATCGCCAGCGCATCGCCGATGACCAGTTGCAGCAGCGTCGACGTCGTGGGCGCCAGCCCGTGCGGACAGGCCTCCGGGGTGCGCGGCAAAAGCAGCACGACGTCGGCCGCGCGCGCCAGCGCCGATGTCTCGCCCGATGTGACGGCGATGAGCGGAATGGAAAAACGCCTGGAATAGGCGACGATGCCGAGCATCTCCTTGCTTTCGCCCGACCATGAGATGGCGATGATGGCGTCGTCCTTGGCGATCATGCCGAGATCGCCATGGTTGGCCTCGACGGGATGGACGAAGAAGGCCGGCGTGCCGGTCGAAGCCAGCGTCGCCGCGATCTTCGAGCCGATATGGCCGCTTTTGCCGACGCCGGTGACGATCAGCCGGCCTTCGATCTTCGAGATCATGTCGACGGCCTGCGCGAAAGGCGCGGCCAGCCCGTTCTCGAGCGCCTCGGCAAGGGCGGCGATGCCGGCCTGCTCGGTCGCCACCGTTCTCAGTGCCGAATCGATCGACGCTTGCCTGTCCAGGGGCTTCTTATCGAGGAATCTCGCATGCATGGATGATGCGATTAGCGCGTTGCCGCCCGCCTGTCCAACAGAAATGGCGCTGGCGCCCGGACGGCGGAGGCTTCGGACAGGTCACAGGATCGGCAAACAGCGGCACTTTAACCGGACGAACGATCGCCGCCTCAACCCTCCGTTAACCATCCCCATTTACGGTTCGGTAAGTATGGCGCGCACAGCGCCGCGCAAGCAGTGGTGGCGATGTCCGGGGCCCAGCCAGAGAAATCGAGAGGACGACGGGGCAAGGCGGTCTGCGCCTTGTTGCTGGCGACCAGCATGTTTGCCTTGTTGCGCCCGGGGCAGCTTCATGCCCAGGAAACCGAGCTGCGCGGCGAGGTGTCCGAATCGGCGATCCTGTCCGACCAGCAGCGCAAGGCAAAGCAGCTCGCCCTTGCCACCCAGGGCCAGCAACAGTCGGCCAACTCTGCGCAGGACGATGCGCCGCCGCGCACCTATTTGCCGGCCAGCGCCGGCGCTGTCCCTGACGACACGAACACCGATGCCGCCACCGGCAGCATTTTCGATCCGCCGCAGGCGACCGACGACACGGCCACCGACAATCCGACGCCGCCCAAGCCTCGTCGCCGTCCGTCGAGCGCCGGCCAGAACGCGGCGGATCTGGACAAGACCAAGGCGGACCCCAGGGCAACCGGCAAATCGAAGAAAAAGAAGAAGGCGACCACCGCGACCACGGACACCACTCAGGCCGCGACCGACGATACCGACGGCGCGGACCAGGAAGCGGCCAACCGCCGTGCTCTCACCGTCGACAGCGCCGGCAGGCAGAAACTCGACCCCGGCGCCGAACGCACCGCCGCCATCGAAGGCCAGAACAAGAAAGCCGAGGAGGATCCGTTCCAGCCCACCGGCGTCAAATGGGGCTCCTTCGTCATCCGCCCGTCGATCGAACAGGGCATGACCGCCACCACGAACGGCGATTCGAGCAGTGCCGGCACCTCGGCGCTGCTGTCTGAGACAGCGTTGCGCTTTACGGCCGTCTCCGACTGGCGCGAAAACTCCGCCACCATCGACGGCTATGGCCTGTTCCGCGAGACGGTGTCGGGCTACCGGGTTCACGATGCGCAGGGCCGCATCGAAGGCCAGCTCAATGTCGACCTCGACAACGAGCTGCGCGCCATCGCCAAGCTCGGCTACGAGGCGGTGCCTGAAACGGCGTCCTCGCCCAACGCCATTGCCGGCGTCAGCACGCAGCCGCTGCGGCAGACCATCGACGGCAGCCTCGGCGTCGAAAAGGCCGTCGGCAAGATGCAGTACACGTTGACCGGTGCGGTCTCGCATGACTTCTACGGTGACGCCGAGCTTTCGGACGGCACCACGCTGTCGCAGAAGGATCAGGACAACACGCTCTACACGGCGACCCTGCGCACCGGCTACGAAATCTCCCCGGCTCTCACCCCGTTCAGCGAAATCGAGGTCGGCCGCCGGGCCTACGATCAACGCATCGACAATGAAGGCTTCGAGCGGTCCTCGACCCGGCTCGGCGCCCGCGCCGGTCTGCAACTCGATATGGGTGAGAAGCTCTCTGGTGAGTTCTCCGCCGGCTGGCTGCGGGAAGCGATCGACGACAAGAGCCTGGAGGCGATTTCGGGCGCCACCGTCAACGCCGACCTCAAATGGTCGCCGGAACGCGGAACCACGATCGGCCTGACCGGCAAAACCACCGTCGAGACCACCACCACGGCGGGCGAAAGCGGCGATATCCTCTATTCCGGCCGCTTGACGGCCGAACGGCAGATCCGTGCCAACCTTACCGCGAATGCCGCCCTGGGCGTCGACTGGCGCGACTATGTCGGCATCGACGGCCATGACAGGATCTTGAGCGCCGAGACCGGGCTGACCTGGTGGCTGAACCGCTATGCCGGCCTCACCAGCCGGGTCAGAACCGAAAAGCTGACCAGCAACCTGCCCGGCCGCGACTACACCGCCAACAGCATCTACCTTGGCCTGAAAGTGCAGCGCTGAAACACGCCTGCCTAGGGGCGGTCAGCCGCTCGCGCTGACATGACCCATCCAGCTAAGATACCGCGACCCGCCGCTCCGATGGCGTCATCTCGTCGAGAAGCGTGCGGATGACGCCGGCCATGTTCTCCTTCATGTCGCTGCGCCACAGCGCGAAGGCGACATTGGCCTCGACAAAACCCTCCGGCGATCCGCAGTCGAAGGTGCGGCCCTGATAATGATAGCCGTAGAAGGCCTGCTGCTTTTCCAGCTTCAGCATCGCATCGGTGAGCTGGATTTCGTTGCCGGCGCCCTTTTCCTGACCCTCGAGGATCTTGAATATCTCGGGCTGCAGGATGTAGCGGCCATTGATGTAGAGATTGGACGGCGCCGTGCCGGTCTTCGGCTTCTCCACCATCTCGGTGATGCGGAAGCCGTGATGCGTATCCTCGCCACGGCCGACAATGCCGTATTTGTGGGCCTCCGCCGGGTCGCATTCCTGCACGGCAATGATGTTGCTGCCGGTTTCCTCGTAGAGCTCGACCATCGATTTCATGCAGCTCTTTTCCGACTGCATGATCATGTCGGGCAACAGCAGCGCGAACGGCTCGTCGCCGACCAGTTCGCGCGCGCACCAGACGGCATGGCCGAGCCCCATCGGCACCTGCTGGCGGGTGAAGCTGGTCTGCCCCGGCGCCGGCTGCAACCGCTGCAGGCGGGCAAGCTGCTCGTCCTTGCCGCGCTGGGCGAGCGTGTCATAGAGCTCGAACTGGATATCGAAATGGTCCTCGATGACCGCCTTGTTGCGGCCGGTCACGAAGATGAAATGCTCGATGCCCGCCTCGCGCGCCTCGTCCACCACATACTGGATGACCGGCCGGTCGACGACGGTCAGCATCTCCTTGGGAACAGCCTTGGTGGCCGGGAGGAACCGCGTGCCGAGACCGGCGACCGGGAAAACTGCCTTGCGAACTCTCTTCATGCTTTCAATTATCCGTTTGCTGGCCGGCTCCGCAATCCCTGTCTCGCGACATTTTCACGCCCGAATTGAAGATTAGTGGGAGCGGGTGAGGGAAACTTCCACCGGTTCAAGCATCGAGGTGTCTTTTCGTTCCAGGAGACACCTATGGTAAACTAATTCCTAACCCGGTTCGGCGATGAATGGTCTTTCCTGAGACAGAGAAGGAGGAAAACATGTCCGTTCGCAATGCCGCAAAACGTTTCACCAGCGTCATGACGGCCGCCAGCCTCTCGCTCGCTCTGCTGATGCCTGCCGGACCCGCTTTCGCCGACGCCGGTTTCCGCCAATGGGTCGCCGGCTTCCGCGCCACCGCCGTTGCCGGCGGCGTTTCCGGCGCTGTCTACGACCAGGCTTTCCGGGACATCAAGGAGCCCGATCCGGTGGTGCTGGAGAAGGCGCGCACCCAGCCCGAATTCACCGCGCCCGCCTGGGACTATTTCGACAATCGCGTCCACGACCAGTCCGTCGCCGTTGGGCAGCAGATGGCGAAGAAGTGGAAGCCGTGGCTGGACAGGATCGAGGCGCGGTTCGGCGTCGATCGCTACATTCTGCTGGCCATCTGGTCGATGGAATCGAACTATGGCGAGATCCTCAAGCGCGACGACATCATGCGCAACGTCATCCGGTCGCTTGCGACGCTGGGCTATGGCGACCCGAAGCGCTCGAAATATGCCCGCACCCAGCTGGTCGCAGCCCTGAAGATCCTGCAGACCGGCGACATCGATGAAAGCCATCTGATGGGCTCCTGGGCCGGCGCCATGGGGCAGACCCAGTTCATCCCCACCAGCTACCAGCACTATGCCGTCGACATGGACGGCAACGGCAAGCGCGACATCTGGAATTCAATCCCCGATGCACTGGCGACATCGGCCAATCTGTTGAAGAAGAATGGCTGGCAGGCCGGCAAGACCTGGGGCTACGAAGTCACCATACCTGCCGGCAAGCTGCCGGGCGGAGCGAAGACGCTGGCGCAATGGCAGGCGCTTGGCGTCGTCAGGGCCAGCGGCAAGCCGTTCAAGAACCTCACCGACAAGGCGACGCTGAAAGTGCCGGACGGTCGCGGGGGGCCAGCTTTCCTGATGATCCGGAATTTCTCGGTCGTCAAAGCCTACAACAACGCCGACAAATATGCCCTGGCCGTTGGCCTTCTTGCCGACGAGATCGCCGGTGGCAACGGCCTTGTCCAGGACTGGAAGCGGCCCTTCACCAAGCTCACCTTCGAGGAACGGCAGGAGCTGCAGAAGCGGCTTTCGCAGCACGGGCTTTACGACGGCAAGTTCGACGGCAAGATCGGTGACGGCTCCAAGACCGCCATCATGGCCTATCAGGCAAAGGTCGGCTTGACCCAGGACGGCTACCCGAGCATGGAAGTGCTCAAATGGCTCAGGCAAAAATAGAGCCGGCCACGGCGCCGCGCGTATTTGGGCGCGTATATCAGGCGCCATGGCACTTTGAACTTGCGCCCGGCCGCAAAACCGGCTCCGGTTTGCCGGACCAGGCGCAAGGGGATGGAGGTGTGATTGGTTTCGGCCGCGCGTATCGCGATCCTTGCTCGTCGCACGCCGATCCTTTTTCTGGCGATCGTCCTGTTGGCGATCGGCGCCGCCGGCGCCTTCCATGTGCCGGCCATGGCGCAGGAGCAGCCGCAGCAAAATCGTGGCTGGTCGTTGCGTGACCTTCTGTTTCCGCGCCGCAGCGAGCGGGTCGAACCACCGCTCGACATCCAGAAGGCAAAACCAAAGCCGCGTAAACCGAGGGTTCCGCGTGCGCCGGTCGAGCCACAAACACCGATAGCGGAAAAGGCGCCAGACGCTCGCATCGTGCTGGTCGTCGGCGACTTCATGGCGTCGGGCCTTGCCGAAGGCCTGGACATAGCCTTTGCCGACAACCCAGCCGTCAGGATCGTCGTGCGCTCCAATGGTTCATCCGGCTTCGTGCGCGATGATTTCTACAATTGGCCCGAACAGATAAAATCGCTGATCGAGACCGAGAAACCGGCCGCGGTCGTCGTCATGCTGGGCTCCAACGACCGCCAGCAGATGAGGGTGGGGGACGTGCGCGAGCAGCCCCGGTCAGAGAACTGGACCAAGGAATACGAGCGCCGCACCGACGAACTCGGCAAGGCCATTGCCACTGCCAAAGTGCCTTTCCTGTGGGTCGGCATGCCGGCATTCAGGGTGCCGAAGATGACATCGGACATGCTGGCCTTCAACGACATCTACCGCAAGGCCGCCGAAAACCATGGCGGCGAATTCGTCGATGTCTGGGACGGCTTCGTCGACGAGAACGGCGCCTTCGTCACCAACGGCCCCGACATGAACGGCCAGCCGGTGCGGCTGCGCGCCGATGACGGTATCAACGTCTCCAAGGCCGGCAAGCGCAAGCTCGCCTTCTACACCGAAAAGCCGCTGGCCAAGATCCTGGGCCTCGCCGCGCCGGGCAGCGTGGCCCCGGCGACAGCACCGCCGGGCGCGCCCGTCGAGGCACCGGCGCCGGCCGCAGCACCCATTGTCATCGACCGCACCGCACCCATGCTGCTCAGCGATCCGGCCCTTGACGGAGGCTCCGAACTGCTCGGCGCGGCGGCGCCGGCGAAGGCCAATCCGGCTCTTCCCGGGGAGCGACTGGTGATCGAAGGCAAGGCGCCGGAGGCCGCGCCCGGCCGCGCCGACGATTTCTCCTGGCCGCCAAAGGCAGAGCCGCCGGCGACAGCCGCTGCGACCGACACGACGACGGCGATCAGCCCTTAGTCACGCAGAACTCTTGAGATCGTCTCGCAACTCAGCGGGGCAATACGCTCGTCCCCATCAGCGCTTCATCGATCGAGCGCGCCGCCTGGCGGCCTTCGCGGATCGCCCAGACGACCAGCGACTGGCCACGGCGCACGTCGCCCGCCGCGTAGAGCCGGTCGACGCTGGTCTTGTAGTCGCGGTCATTGGCCTCGACATTCCGCGAGCGGCGGCTGTCGGTGGCGATCTTCATCTCGCCCTCGAGTTCCTGTGCGACGCCCACCATTGCCGGTCCGGCAAAGCCGATGGCGATGAAGGCGAGATCGGCGCGGATGACGAATTCGGTGCCTGCGATCGGCTTGCGCTTGTCGTCGACCTCGCAGCATTTGACGCCGGTCAGTTGGCCGTCCTCGCCGATGAACTCGAGCGTCGCCACCTGGAATTCGCGCTCCGCACCCTCGGCCTGCGAGGACGATGTGCGCATCTTGGTCGCCCAGTAGGGCCAGACCGCGAGCTTGTCTTCCTTCTCGGGCGGCTGCGGGCGGATGTCGAGTTGGGTGACGCGCACCGCGCCCTGGCGGAAGGCGGTGCCTACGCAGTCGGAGGCGGTATCGCCGCCGCCGACGACGACGACATGCTGCCCGCCGGCGATGATCGGGTGCGACGGCCACGCCACCGACTGGATCGGCTCGCCGCCGACGCGGCGGTTCTGCTGCACCAGATAGGGCATGGCATCATGCACACCGCCGAGATCGTCGCCCGGAATGTTGGCCGCACGCGGCGTTTCCGAGCCGCCGCAATAGAGCACCGCATCATGTTCGGCGAGCAGTTCGGCGACGGGCTTGTCGACACCGACATTGACGCCGCAATGGAAGGTCACGCCCTCGCCCTGCATCTGTTCGATGCGCCGGTCGATATAGTGCTTCTCGATCTTGAAGTCGGGAATGCCGTAGCGCATCAGCCCGCCCGGGCGGCTCTCGCGCTCATAGACATGGACGTCGTGGCCGGCGCGGCCGAGCTGCTGTGCGGCGGCCATGCCGGCGGGGCCGGAGCCGATGATGGCGACCCGCTTGCCGGTCTTCTTCTCCGGCGGATAGGGCCTGATATGGCCGGTCTCGTAAGCCTTGTCGGCGATCGCCTGTTCCACCGTCTTGATGGCGACCGGAATGTCCTCGAGGTTCAGCGTGCAGGCTTCCTCGCAAGGGGCGGGGCAGATGCGGCCGGTGAACTCCGGGAAATTGTTGGTCGAGTGCAGGTTGCGGATCGCGTTGTCCCAGTCCCTGTTGTAGACGAGGTCGTTCCAGTCCGGGATCTGGTTGTGGATCGGACAGCCCGTCGGCCCGTGACAGAACGGGATGCCGCAATCCATGCAGCGCGCGGCCTGTTTCTCGACCTCTTTGTCCGACATCGGCAGCGTGAACTCGCGGAAGTGCCGGATGCGGTCGGAGGCCGGCTGGTACTTGTGCACCTGCCGGTCGATTTCGAGAAAGCCTGTTACCTTGCCCATAGTCCAGTTCCTGCTGTCCAGATGGTGCGGTTTTCGCCGCACCCGTTAACCTCTTGAGGCAGCCATGGCAACCTTGCGCCCGAGGTCAAACTGTCGATGAAGGGGGCCGGGAGGCCTGGGCTCCCCGGTAATTCTCACAAATCTATTCGGCCGCGACGCCCATGCGCATGCGTTCCATCTCGATCAGCGCGCGGCGGTATTCGACCGGCATGATCTTGCGGAATTTCGGCCGGAACGTCGCCCAGTCGTCGAGGATCTCGCGGCCGCGCACCGACCCAGTATAGTGCACATGGTTCGAGATCAGCTGGTAGAGACGTTCCTCGTCATGGCTGGTCATGTCGCCGGACACGTCGACGCGACCCTTGTGGTCGAGGTCGCCGCCATGGTGCAGCAGCCTTTCCATCAGGTCGTCTTCTTCCGGCACCGGCTCCAGTTCGACCATGGCCATGTTGCAGCGCTCGGCGAAATCGCCGGCTTCGTCCAACACATAGGCGACGCCTCCCGACATGCCGGCGGCGAAGTTGCGGCCGGTCTTGCCGATGACGACGACGACACCGCCGGTCATGTATTCGCAGCCATGGTCGCCGACGCCTTCGACGACGGCGGCGACGCCCGAATTGCGCACCGCGAAACGCTCTCCGGCGACACCTGCGAAATAGGCTTCACCCTCGGTCGCGCCATAGAGCACCGTGTTGCCGACGATGATGGACTCGGCCGCCACGATCCTGGCTTCTTCCGGCGGCCGGATGACGATGCGCCCGCCCGACAGGCCCTTGCCGACATAGTCGTTGCCGGCGCCGACGAGTTCGAAC
Source organism: Mesorhizobium sp. B2-4-19 (assembly GCF_006441315.1). Taxonomy (NCBI): domain Bacteria; kingdom Pseudomonadati; phylum Pseudomonadota; class Alphaproteobacteria; order Hyphomicrobiales; family Phyllobacteriaceae; genus Mesorhizobium; species Mesorhizobium sp. B2-4-19. The sequence goes on from NZ_VFUV01000008.1 coordinate 13,989, forward strand.
GAGACGCCGCGCGCCAGGAAGGCGCCGAAGGACTGGCCGGCTGTGCCGGTCAGCTTCACCTGGATCGTGTCTTCGCGCAGCCCCTTGTGCTTGAAACGCTTGGCGACTTCACCCGACAGCATGGCGCCGGTAGAACGGTCGACATTGCGGATATCGACCTCGATCTTGACCGGTTGCTTGGCCTCCAGTGCCGGCTTGGCCAGCTCGATCAGCTTGCGGTCGAGGACGTCGTCGATCGGGTGCTTCTGCCGCTCGGTCCAGTGCACCGCTTCGTGCGGCGCATCGGGCTTGTAGAACATCTTCGAGAAGTCGAGGCCGCGCGCCTTCCAGTGCTGGATCACGTCGCGCTTTTCCAGAAGATCGCTGTCGCCGATGATCTGGTCGATATGGCTGTAGCCCATCTCGGCCAGCAGCGCCCTTACCTCTTCCGCCACGTAGAAGAAGAAGTTGATGACATGCTCGGGCGTGCCCTTGAAGCGCTTGCGCAGCACCGGGTCCTGGGTGGCGACACCAACCGGACAGGTGTTCAGGTGGCACTTGCGCATCATGATGCAGCCGGCCGCGATCAGCGGCGCGGTCGAGAAGCCGAACTCGTCGGCGCCGAGCAGCGCGCCGATGATGACGTCGCGCCCGGTGCGCAAGCCGCCGTCGACCTGCAGCGCGACGCGCGAACGCAGGCCGTTCAGTACCAGCGTCTGATGCGTCTCGGCCAGGCCCATTTCCCACGGGCTGCCGGCATGCTTGAGCGAGGTCAGCGGCGAGGCACCCGTGCCGCCATCATAGCCCGAGATGGTGATGTGGTCGGCGCGCGCCTTGGCGACGCCGGCCGCGACCGTGCCGACACCGACTTCCGACACCAGCTTGACCGACACGTCGGCCGCCGGGTTGACGTTCTTCAGATCGTAGATCAGCTGAGCCAGATCCTCGATCGAATAGATGTCGTGATGCGGCGGCGGCGAGATCAGGCCGACGCCCGGCGTCGAATGCCGGACCTTGGCGATGGTCGCGTCGACCTTGTGGCCGGGCAGCTGGCCGCCCTCGCCGGGCTTGGCGCCCTGCGCCACCTTGATCTGCATGACATCGGAATTGACCAGATATTCGGCCGTCACGCCGAACCGTCCCGAGGCGACCTGCTTGATCGCCGAGCGTTCCGGGTTCTTGCCGCCACCGGGCAGCGGCAAATAGCGGTCGGCCTCTTCGCCGCCCTCGCCGGTGTTCGACTTGCCGCCGATCTGGTTCATGGCGCGCGCCAGCGTGGTGTGCGCTTCCCTGGAGATCGAACCGAACGACATCGCCCCGGTCGAGAAGCGCTTGACGATCTCGGCCGCCGGCATGACGTCGTCGAGCGCGACCTTCTTGCGGCCGGTCTCTTCCGCCAGCCTGATCTTGAACAGGCCACGTATGGTCTGCGCGCGGGCGGTCTCGCTGTCGATCTGCGCGGAATACTCCTTGAATGTCTCCCACGAGGCCTGGCGCACGGCGTGCTGCAAGGTGGCGACCGCGTCGGGCGACCACATATGCGCCTCGCCGCGCATGCGGAAGAGATATTCGCCGCCGACTTCGAGGCTGTTGCGCAGCACCGGATCGTTACCGAAACCGTCCGTGTGGCGGCTGACGGTTTCGCCCGCGACCTCATCCAGCCCGACGCCTTCGATCAGCGTCGCCGTGCCGGTGAAATACTTCTCGACGAAATCGGACTTCAGCCCGATGGCGTCGAAGATCTGCGCGCCGCAATAGGACTGGTAGGTCGAGATGCCCATCTTGGACATCACCTTGAGGATGCCCTTGCCGATCGACTTGATGTAGCGCGACACGACCTCGTAGGCGTCGACCTCTTCCGGCAGCTCGCCGCGCTTGTGCATGTCGAGCAACGTATCGAAGGCGAGATAGGGATTGATCGCTTCGGCGCCGTAGCCGGCAAGGCAGCAGAAATGGTGCACTTCGCGCGGCTCGCCGGATTCGACGACCAGGCCGACGGAAGTACGCAGCCCCTTGCGGATCAGGTGATGGTGCACCGCCGCCGTCGCCAGCAGCGCCGGGATGGCGATACGGTCCGGGCCGAGCTGGCGGTCGGACAGGATGATGATGTTGTAGCCGCCGGCGACCGCCGCCTCGGCGCGTTCGCACAGGCGGTCGATGGCGCCCTGCATGCCGGCAGCGCCCTCATTCGAGCCATAGGTGATGTCGATGGTCTTGGTGTCGAAACGGTCCTCGGTGTGGCCGATGGAACGGATCTTCTCCAGATCGCCATTGGTCAGGATGGGCTGGCGCACTTCGAGCCGCTTGCGACGCGAAGTGCCGACCAGGTCGAAGATGTTCGGCCGCGGCCCGATGAAGGATACCAGGCTCATCACCAGCTCCTCGCGGATCGGGTCGATCGGCGGGTTGGTGACCTGGGCGAAATTCTGCTTGAAATAGGTGTAGAGCAGCTTCGACTTGTCCGACATCGCCGAGATCGGCGTGTCGGTGCCCATCGAACCAACGGCCTCCTGGCCGGTGGTCGCCATTGGCGACATCAACAGCTTGGTGTCTTCCTGGGTGTAGCCGAACGCCTGCTGGCGATCGAGCAGGCTGACGTCCTTGCGCAGCGCGCGCGGTTCGACCGGCTTCAGGTCTTCCAGGATGAGCTGCGTGTTGGCGAGCCAGGTCTTGTAAGGATGCCTGGTGGCGATCTCCGACTTGATCTCCTCGTCGGGCACGATGCGGCCCTTGGCAAGGTCGATCAACAGCATGCGGCCGGGCTGCAGCCGCCACTTCTGGACGATCTTCTCCTCCGGCACAGGCAGCACGCCGGCTTCGGAAGCCATGATGACGCGGTCGTCGTCGGTGACGATGTAGCGTGCAGGGCGCAGGCCGTTGCGGTCGAGGGTGGCGCCGATCTGGCGGCCATCGGTGAAGGCGACCGCCGCCGGCCCGTCCCACGGCTCCATCAGGGCGGCATGGTATTCGTAGAAAGCCTTGCGATCGGCATCCATGAGCTTGTTGCCGGCCCAGGCTTCCGGGATCAGCATCATCATGGCGTGGCTGAGGCTGTAGCCGCCCTGGAACAGGAATTCGAGTGCATTGTCGAAGCACGCCGTGTCGGACTGGCCGTCATAGGAGATCGGCCACAGCTTCGAGATGTTGTTGCCGAACAGCTCGGAATCGACCGAGGCCTGGCGCGCCGCCATCCAGTTGTTGTTGCCGCGCACCGTGTTGATCTCGCCATTGTGCGCGACCATGCGGTAGGGATGCGCCAGCTTCCATGACGGGAAGGTGTTGGTCGAGAAACGCTGGTGGACGAGGATCAGCGCGGTCTCGAAGCGCGGGTCCTTGAGATCCTTGTAATAGGCGCCGACCTGATAGGCCAGGAACATGCCCTTGTAGACGATGGTGCGCGCCGACAGCGACACGCAATAGGCGCCGATGTCCTTGTTGTCGTTCTCGGCATAGATGCGGCCCGAAATGACCTTGCGCAGCAGATAGAGCCGGGCCTCGTATTCCTCGTCATCCGGAATATCGGCCGTGCGGCCTATGAAGACCTGGCGATGGAACGGCTCGGACGCGACGATATCGGGCGCCTTCGACAGTGACGAATTGTCGACGGGCACGTCGCGGAAGCCGATGAGCGGCAGCCCTTCGGACTGCGCCGATTCGGCGATGATGTCCTCGATATGGGCGCGCAGCGCCGCTTCCTGCGGCATGAACCAGTGTCCGACGCCGTACTGGCCCGCCGGCGGCAGTTCGATGCCCTGGGCCGCCATCTCCTCGCGGAAGAACTGGTCGGGAAGCTGCACCAGCACGCCGGCCCCGTCGCCGACCAGCGGGTCGGCGCCGACGGCGCCGCGATGCGTCAGGTTTTCGAGCACGGCAAGCCCGTCCTTGACGATCTGATGCGACTTCACGCCCTTCATGTTGACGATGAAACCGACGCCGCAGGCGTCATGCTCGTTGCGCGGATCGTAGAGGCCCCGAGGGGCAAAACCGGTTCGACCGATGTCGGTTCGAGAGGTATTTTTGACGGCAGCCGCTTTCGTCTGCGCGGCCTGGCCGTTCGTCGCAGAGAGCGTCATGTCCGTCATTGTCCTGTCCTCCGTTCCAGCCCTTCAGGCGCTGGTTTGCCTCGGCAAGCGCTTGGCTCACCCTGATCCTTGCGGCACGTCTTGCGAAATCCTTGCCGAACCAGGCGGCTTTCCGCATGGTTCGCGTCTGGTATCGTACAGGCCAGAGTCTGGCCGTCCACCTGTCGCTCGCAGCAACAGCCGGAGAGGCCAATATGTTACGCCAATCCAGCCTGTTTTGTGCGACAAAATAAGACAGCACTACTGTCCTAAATTTTTATGGCAGAATTCCCCGGCGCACACAAGACCGATTCACAAAAAACTTGCGCCTTCCGCGACATAAAATTACGTGAAATTCAGGAAAAACGTAAGCTTCAGTCGCCGATCCCTGCCGTGTCGGCTTGGCTGGCTTTAACGGTTTTCCGGCACTTGGCCCTTGCGGTTGGCGCGTGGAACCGTTCAACTCCGCGCTGATTTTCCCAAAACCTCGATCTTCCCCAGACATAGGCAGATGCATGTTCTTCGCTTCCGACAATTGGGCAGGCGCCCATCCCAATATCGTTGCCGGCCTGTCGGTCGCGGCCGGCGGCTTTGCCACCGCCTATGGCGACGGCGCGCTCGACCAGGCGGTCTACCAGCGCTTCAACGAGATTTTCGAACGCGAGGTCGCGGTGTTCTTCGTGGCGACCGGCACCGCCGCCAATTCACTGTCGCTGACCGCCTACAACAAACCCGGCGGCATTTCGTTCTGCCACCGCGAATCGCACGTCATCGAAGACGAGTGCGGCGCGCCGGAATATTTTTCCGGCGGCTCGCGGCTGCATGCCGTCGACGGCGCGCTGGGCAGGATCGACGCGCGCAATCTGGAAAGGGCGATCGGCCGTTTCGCCGGCGAGGTGGTACATTGGGGCCGCCCGATGGCGGTTTCGATCACCCAGTCGACCGAGGTCGGCACCGTCTACGGCCTGAATGAGATCGAGACGATTTCGGCCATCGCAAAACGGCACTCCATGCCGCTGCACATGGATGGCGCCCGCTTTGCCAATGCGCTGGTCGCGCTCGACACGACGCCGGCCGAAATGACCTGGAAGCGCGGTGTCGACATCCTGTCCTTCGGCGGCACCAAGAATGGTTGCTGGTGCGCCGAGGCGATCGTGCTGTTCGACCTCGACCGCGCCAAGGAATTGGCCTTTCTGCGCAAGCGCGCCGCCCAGCTGTTTTCGAAGTCGCGCTTCGTCGCGGCGCAGTTCGAAGCCTATTTCAAGGACGGCCTGTGGCTCGACACGGCGCGCCACGCCAACGCCATGGCCGCCCGCCTCGCGGCGGCCATCGAGGATTCGGCCCACGCGAAGCTGGCCTGGCTGCCGCAAGCCAACGAGGTGTTCGCCGTGATCAAGAAGACCGAGGCCGAGAGACTGCAGGCAGCGGGCGCCGCCTTCTATGATTGGCACAAGCCGCATGGCTTTGACGGCCATATCGGCGAGGAGGAACTGCTCTACCGCTTCGTCACCAGCTTCGCGACGTCAGCCGAGGAGGTCGACCGCTTTGGCCAATTGATCGCCGGATAATCGGTCCCCGAACAACAAAAAGCGGCGCCTTTCGGCGCCGCTTCCGTCTCGGGAGGAGACACTTCTATTCCTGGGCTACATTACGCAGCGTTCTTGGCCTCGATCTGCTTGGCCTTGGCCGGAGCCGAGGTGATCGCGATCTTGCGCGGCTTCAGTTCCTCGGGAATGTTGCGCTTGAGGTCGACGAAGAGCAGGCCGTTCTTCAGCGTGGCGCCGACGACTTCAACGTGGTCGGCAAGCTGGAAGCGGCGCTCGAAGGCCCTGGAGGCAATGCCGCGATAGAGCAATTCGGCGCCTTCACCGTTACCCTCGTCCTTGCGCTCACCCTTCACAGTCAGGACGTTGCGGTGAGCTTCGATCGAGATTTCCTCGTCCGAGAAGCCGGCAACCGCCATGGAGATCCGGTAGGAATCCTCACCGGTGCGCTCGATATTGTAGGGCGGATAGGTCTGCGCGCCATCGGGCTGCGCAAGCGAATCCAGCATGGTGAAGAGACGGTCGAAGCCGACGGTCGAACGGTAAAGCGGGGAAAAATCAACGTGACGCATGATGTGTTCTCCTGTTGAGCAACATGGTTTGCGTATGGCCAGTGCGAAACCCGTAAGCGGCGTTTCGGCAGGACCAGCGGCCCCGACATTGGCGACCGCACTTAACATTTGGGGAGCGCTCGAATGCATTTCAAGATTTCCCCGGCGACAAAAACTGAATGGCCTACCCGTTGATGAACGGCAGATGAACCGGCGCTTCGGCGCCTGTTCAGACAGCCGCCGCTAGAGTGAGGTCAAGATCAAGGATTGGCGGCGCCGGATTTTACAGGGATGCCGCAACGAGGCCGAACCGGGTGTTAACGTCCCTTCCTCCCGGATCGACAGAGGCCGGAAGCACGCCCTCGGGGCTGCTTCCGGCCTTCCCATTGCGATCCCGGCACAACCCGGATTTGCTTTGCTTTTAATGCATTGGCGTCTATCACCTTGACGAGGCCAGCCGCGACAGGCTGGCACCTGAAGACGCCGAGCACAAAGCGCCGCATGACGGACCTTCTCCACGACACGCCGCTTTTCCACGAAACCGAGGGCAATCCGCGACCGGAAAACGCCACCGGTGGCGTTTTCATCACGCGCGACCGCAAGAAGATCCGCTATGGCCTGTTCCCGGCGGCCGCGCGCCCGATTCGGGGCACCGTGGTGCTGCTGTCCGGCCGCAACGAGTGCATCGAGAAATATTTCGAAACCATCCGCGACCTTGCCGCCCGCGGCTTTGGCGTCGCCACGCTCGATTGGCGTGGCCAGGGCGATTCCGACCGGCTGATCCGCGATCGCCAGCGTGGCTATGTCCGCTCCTTCCGCGACTACACGGCCGACCTGGAGCAGTTTTTCGAGGAGATCGTGCTGCCCGATTGCCGCGGGCCGTATTACATCCTCGCCCATTCAGCCGGGGCCGTGATCGCGCTGCTTGCCGCGCCGTCCATGGTGAACCGCGTGCGCCGCATGGTGCTGATCGCACCGTTCCTGACCCTGCCCGACCTGCCGGTCTCGATCACGACGGTCCGCCGTATCTGTTCGGTTTTCTGCGCTTTGGGGCTGGGCCGGCTCTATGCCGCCTGGGGTCCACGGCCCAGACATACGCTGCCTTTCCTAGCCAACAAGGTAACGTCGGATCCGCGGCGCTACCGCCGCAACACGCGCATCTACGAAGAGTATCCGCGAATGGCGCTTGGCGGTCCGACGATCCGCTGGCTGCAGGCGGCGGCGAAGGCGTCGGAAGCCATCAGCGACCCCGACTTCATGGCCCGGATTCAGGTGCCTCTGCTGATCATCGCCGCCGGCGCCGACCAGGTCGTGTCGACCAGGGCGGTGGAAGCCTACGCCAGAAGCCTGAGGCTCGGCTCGCTGCTGATGATCGACGGCTCCAAGCACGAAATCCTGCAGGAGGTCGATCTTTACCGCGAACAATTCCTTGCCGCCTTCGACGCCTTCATCCCCGGCTCGGACGATCCGACGGCCTGACCGGCACCGCGGTTCTTTCACAGGCCGGCATAGCTGACACACCGTTGTCAGGATGATCGGCCAGCTGCTCCCCGTGGCGCGCAAACCGCTAAAGATTCTGACAGCCACCCTCGCATCGAAATGCTCATCTCAGCGCGTCGAATTGAACGCCATGGAGATGAGATCATGACCGAGAAAACCTGCGCCGCCTGCGATTGCCAGCTGGATGCCAACCCGATCCGCGTCAAGGTCGGCGGCAAGACCGTCGAGGTCTGCTGCGAGGATTGCGCCACGGCGCTGAACGAAACCGGTGCCTCGGCGGCCGGCGTCAGCGAGGATTGAGCCATGCGCACCGATCACGCAGCGGCACAACCCCTGGCTGGCCAGCCGCCAGCCCATACCGAAACCAGCCTGCAGGCCTTGCACGCCCAATGCATCGCGGCGGCGAGATGGATCGCCAGCCAGATGGAGAAGCGCCGAAGCCGGCTTGCCTTGCTGGAAATGACCGACGAACAGCTCAAGGACATCGGTCTGTCACGCGGCGAAGCCTATTCGGAATTCAGGCGTCGCTCGTGGGACTGAGAAGCGTCCGTCGAGAAGTCTCCTGACAGGATTGGGCAGGCCGTTTGGATAGAGTGCCCATCGCAATGCCGGAGACCTTTCCGGCGCGAGGGGAAAACGCAACGCCATGCCGCAATTCACGGTTCAGCTCCTTCTGGACACCGGTACCGTCAGGGTGCGGGATGTCGTCTGCAGCGGCGAATGCAGTCACAGGAGCGATGAGGAGTGCGCGTCTGCCACGCATCTGGTGTTCCCCTATCGCGGCGTCTTCGTGCGCCATGTCGGCCGCAACGATGCGGTCGCGGAAGCCAATCAGCTTCTGTTCTTCAATGAGGCCGAGGCTTACCAGGTCAGCCATCCCATCGAGGGCGGTGACGCCTGCCTCGACCTCGTCATCGAGGAAGGCCAATTGCGGGAACTGGCGCCGAAGGAGCAGTTGCGCGCCAGTGGCGTCCTGGCGTTTCGCCGCCAGCGCCGGCGAATCGATCCGCGCGCGCAGGCCTTGGTGGCGCTGCTGCGCCACGGCCTGAGCCGCAATGTCGCCGAAACGCTGGAGGCCGAGACGCTGGCGCTAACGCTGGTGCGGCGTTCGCTCGGCGAGCGCACCTCGCATGTCGCGGGCGCCAGCCCCGGACGGCAAAAATTGGTCGACCGCGCCAAGCTGGTGCTGGCGTCGGATCTGTCGCGGCGCTGGACGCTGGCCGAGATTGCAGCCGAGGTCGGCGTCTCGCCGGTCTATCTGACGCAAATATTCCAGCAGGTCGAAGCGATGCCGCTCTATCGCTATCACCTGCGCCTGCGGCTGGCGCGCGCGCTCGACCTGCTCGGCGGCTACGACAACCTGACCACGCTCGGCATGGACCTCGGCTTTTCCAGCCACAGCCATTTCAGCGCGTCGTTCAGACAGGTCTACGGACGCACGCCGGCGGAATTCCAGCGCTCGATCAGATCGCGCTGAACTGCTTCAAAGAAAGTCCGGAGATATCAGCCGCGCAGGGCAACCATGGCGGCCGCGTGAAGCTCCGGCGTCGCCGCCGCCAGCACATCGCCGCCCTTTTCCGCCGGTCCGCCATCGAAGGTGGTGACGACGCCGCCCGCCTTCTCGATGATCGGGATCAGCGCCACGATGTCGTAGGGTTTCAGGCCGGGATCGGCGACGATGTCGACGCTCCCCGAGGCGATCATGGCGAAGGCATAGCAATCGACGCCGTAGCGGGCGAGTTGGACCTGTTTCTCGAACGTGTCATAGCGCGTGCGCGCCTCGCCCTGGAACAGCGCGGGCGTGGTGGTGAACAGCGTCGCCTCATCGAGCCTTGTCGTCTTGCGGGTCGAAAGCTTGCGCGGACCGCCCGGCCCCTCATAGTGCGAGCCCGAGGCGTTGGCGTAGAACAGCTCGCCGGTGAAAGGCTGCGCCATCATGCCGGCGACTGCGTCGCCGTCGACCGTCAGTCCGACCAGTGTCCCCCACACTGGCAGGCCGGAGATGAAGGCGCGCGTGCCGTCGATCGGGTCGATCACCCAGACATGCCGGCTGGAGGTGTTTTCGCTGCCATGCTCCTCGCCGAGAATGCCATGGTCGGGATACTGCGCCGATATCAGTGCGCGGATGGCGCGTTCGGTCTCGCGGTCGGCTTCCGTGACCGGGTCGAAACTGCCCTTTTCCTTGTTGGCGACGGCACCCTGGGCGCGAAAGCGCGGCAAGGTCTCGGCCGCCGCCGCCTGCGCGATGCGGCGCATGAAATCGATGCTGATGTCCAATTGATTCTCCCGCATTGCCGAGTGCCCAATCGGGCTCTGCCGACACTTTCCCGCCAAAACAAGCCTGTTTATCGATTTATTCGCAGCGACACTTGTTGCCTAAAAGCCACATCTGCGTCATCGAAACGCAATTTCCACATCATTCTGAATTAAAAAAGCCTGAACATCGCTTGACATTTGTGCACCGCACAATACCCTCAATATCGGACAGGGTTTCCTGTCCATGCCCTCCTTGGGCGTTTCCTCCCTAGACTTCGACCGTGTCGTGCAAACGATGCGGTCTTTTTTTACATCTGCGCCTCGGGCTGGCTGTTTCACTCCGCGGCCAGCGGCAGGTCGATGAAGTGATGGTCGGGCATCGCCATCAGATCCGCTGAAAATCGCGTCAGATCGTCGGCCAGCGCGTCGAAGCCAGCGACTTTCTCGAACGTCCGCTCATTCATGTAGAGCCCGCGATTGACCTCGATCTGCAGGGCATGCAGATGGCGCGCCGGACGGCCATAATGTTCCGTGATGAAGCCGCCGGCATACGGCTTGTTGTGGGCGACCGTATAGCCCATCGCGGTCAAGAGGCCGATCGCCGTCTCGGTCAGCGCGGCGGTGGCCGAGATGCCGAAACGGTCGCCGATGATGAAGTCCGGCCGCAGGCCGTTGTCGCCGACGCGGATGCTTGCCGGCATCGAATGGCAGTCGATCAGCACCGCAAAGCCGAAGCGGGCATGGGTTCTGGTCAAAAGCCGCTTCAGCGTTTCATGATAGGGCTTGTAGACGGCCTCGATGCGGGCGACGGCTTCGGCGAGCGGCAGGCGACCGGAATAGATGTCGAGCCCTTCACCCACCAGTTTGGGCACGGTGCCAAGTCCACCGGCCACCCGCGCCGAACGGATGTTGCAGAAGGACGGCACCGGCTCGGCGAACATGCGCGGGTCGAGTTCCCACGGCTCGCGGTTGACGTCGAGATAGGCACGCGGGAAATTCGCCGCCAGCATCGGCGCGCCAAGCGCCACGGCGCCGCCGAACAATTCATCGACGTAGCAATCTTCCGAGCGGCGGATGGCGTTGCGGTCGAGCCTCGCCATGGCGAGGAAGCGTTCCGGATAGTAGCGGCCGCTATGCGGTGAGTTGAACAGGAAGGGGACGCGCTGCTCGACGCCCGATCGGATTTCGAAGGGTTGAACGACCGAAAAATCCTCGGCTGCCGTCTTCAATTTGCACGAACCCGAAAACACCGATGCATCATCGTATGAAAGTGCCACCTTGCCGCCCGCATGTCCAGCATTTCGCCGTCCGCATCGCTCTGCCGAATGCGGATAACGCTTCGCCGTATTCACTTGATGTTTACTGTCACCGCCTCATATACAGGATGGTTAACGGGCTGCCTGGGCGGCAGTCTCGGGCGGGTGATTCGGACGGGATATCATGGCACGCATTCTTCTGGCGGAAGACGACGACGATATGCGCCGTTTCCTCGTCAAGGCGCTGGAACGCGCCGGCTACCAGGTCAGCGATTTCGACAATGGCGCCAGCGCCTATGAGCGGCTGCGCGAGGAGCCGTTCTCGCTGCTGTTGACCGACATCGTCATGCCGGAGATGGACGGCATCGAACTGGCGCGTCGTGCCACCGAGATCGATCCCGACCTCAAGGTCATGTTCATCACCGGTTTCGCCGCCGTTGCGCTGAACCCGGATTCCAAGGCGCCGAAAGACGCCAAGGTGCTGTCGAAGCCCTTCCACCTGCGCGATCTCGTCAACGAGGTCGAGAAGATGCTGCAGGCGGCCTGAGCGGCCTTCAGCTGAGGCATCGGCACTTGTTTGCCGGTGCGGCGAGACGACGCCTTCTTTCCTTTTTCTCGCTATTGACGCGCCGGACCAAAAATGGTGTATGCGCGACGTCGGATGGGCGTGTAGCTCAGCGGGAGAGCACTGCATTGACATTGCAGGGGTCACAGGTTCAATCCCTGTCACGCCCACCATCCTTTCAACCACCTAGCTGACACCCTCCTCCGTTTGGCGCACAAACGGATGATGTTTGCTTTTTAGGGGAAAAGCAAAATCCGCCGCCGGGTGGACGACGCATCTTGGCCCATGGGCCGATTTGTCGAGCATCTTGGCCGACATGCCGCGTGAGCTACCGTTTTTATTTGGGGTAAACTGAGGGGCCTAGCAGCACAGCGTCAACTTTCTCTGTCGATAAGAAATTCCTGTTACGCAAGTACCAGAAAATGCGCGTCGCCTCTGAATGGATTCTGTCGGCCATTCGCTTGTTTACATGGGGTCTGGGAGCAAGTTGGATCAAGCTCAAAGGTCCCTCGATGCCAACGACGGCCGCTTGGGCGCAGAGAGCCGGCATCAATTGGTAGATCGTGTTGCGCGCGGCCGTCATCTGATTTGGGCTGAAAAGGGCGACGTCGACTGCTGCCCTAAAGCGCTCCGTGTTTCTGAGCAGGCCATAGGCGGCACTTTTGGAAATCACGTAGCCGCACGAACCCAAGTGTTGCCCGAGAAGCCGCCTTGCCGAGTATCCGTTTTTGACGGGGATGTGCCGGCTCCCGAGTCTTACTCGGCTGAGGAATGTTTCCAGCTTGATGATATCGGCATCTGGCGGGACCCAGGAGTCATCAGCCAAAACGCCGCCAGCGTCCTGGCTGAAAACAACATCGTCCTCGAATACCGCGCCATACTTGTCGGGACCATCCGCGATGGTTTTCCAGCAGCGGCGGTGACTGAGAAAGCAACAGATTTCCATTTCGGTCAGCGGCGGCGCGGTAAACGGAACTCCGTTCATTGCGTCGATACCGGCGACGCGCTCGAAATCAATCCCAATACGAGAAAACTGAGCTGTAGCCGAGGCCAGCCGATCAACTGATCGGTCAAGATTAATCACCAAACATTTCACTGCCGCCCCCGCAACCTACAAATAAACTATTAGCTATATTGGTGCCGCTTCAGCGTCAATATTGGACATCGAACCAACTCGTCCTGCCGCTGGCGGAATGCGCCCCCCTGACCCATTCGCCGGATGGTTGGCTCCCGACCTGGCCCGGCAGCGATGCCGAAGCCGCGAAAACCTTTGGATCGGTGAAGGATGGCCTGAACCTCGGCACGCCTGATGGCGGTCGCGTCCCGGGAGAAATTGGTTCAAAAGAAAATTCGGACGCCTGCGCGAACCATCTTCAGATGCCTGCGACGGCACACAGGTTCTTCATCCGCGATACGGCAAGGTCAGGGTCGGCCAGCAGGCCTGCCCGGTCGGCAAGGCGAAAGATCTCGGCATAATGGCGGATACCGCGCGCCGACTGCATGCCGCCGACCATGGTGAAATGATCCTGGTGGCCGTTCAGCCAGGCCATGAAGACGATGCCGGCCTTGTAATATTCGGTCGGCGCCTCGAAGATTTTTCGCGATAGCGGCACCGTCGGCGCCATCAGCGCGTCATAGCCGGCGCGGTCGCCCTCGGCGAGCCTTGCCAGCGCGGCGTTGGCGACAGGCGCGATGGCGTCGAAAATGCCAAGCAGCGCGTGCGAATGCCTGTTGCCGTCGCCGGCGATCAGTTCGGGGTAGTTGAAGTCGTCGCCGGTGAACATCACGACGCCCTCCGGCAGCCGGTTGCGCAGCGCGACCTCCTTGCCGGCATCGAGCAGCGATATCTTTATGCCTTCGATCTTGTCTGCGTGGCGTTCGATGATGGCGACCACCGTATCGAGCGCGGTCTCGAAATCGCCGCTGCCCCAATAGCCCTTCAAGGCCGGGTCGAACATGTCCCCCAGCCAGTGCAGGATGACCTTGCCGGAGGCCTGGCTCAAGATGCGGTCATAGACGCGCGCATAATCGTCCGGCCCCTTCGCGACGGCCGCCAAGGCACGGCTGGCCATCATGATCGCCTTGCCGCCCTGCCCTTCGATGAAAGCGAATTGCTCGTCATAGGCGGCGATCACATCGTCGAGCGTCCTGGCAGCGGTCGGCGCCAGTTGGTCGGTTCCAGCACCCGAGGCAAGATCGGCGCCTTCGACAGTGCACGCCTCGGCGATCGAGCGGCGGATCAATTCCTTCGCATTGGCCCAGTCGAAACCCATGCCGCGCTGCGACGTATCCATTGCCTCCGCAATGCGGAAGCCGAGCCGCCACAAATGATGGCGGAATGCCATCGTCCTGTCCCAGTCGACCGCGGGCCGCGACCATGGATCGGTCATTTCAAGGGGGTCGGCAACGACATGCGCGGCGGCATAGGCGGTGCGCGAAAACCGCGCGCCGATCGCCGGCCGCGCCGGCCGTCCGACAAGCGCGTAACGGGCGCCGCGGCCACCTTCACCAGGCAAGACAATATCCATCGACCTCTCCCTTCGCTGCGCCTATTAACTGGAACGTTCCAATAAATCAAGAACCTTTAAGATTCGGAGCGAGTTTGGCGGCAAATGCTGCGTTGCAACACGGAAGGCCTTACCAGCCGTGCCATTTGAGTACGCACAATCAGTTTTTGCGGCTGAGAAAAATTCGCGATTGACTCAAGATTGAACCAGTGATTAGAACGTTCCAATAGATTTGAATGAGAAGACTGGGAGGACGCATCGAGATGGCCAGCCGGGCCAAGGCCACGATATTCGACATTGCCCGCGAGGCGGGCGTGTCCAAATCGACGGTATCGCTCGTGCTCCAGGGCAGCGGGCTGATCCGGCCTGAAACCGCGGTCAAGGTGCGCAAGGCGATCGAGGATGTCGGCTACGTCTACAACCGCGGCGCCGCCAATCTGCGCAAGGCCCATTCCAACGTCATCGGCATGGTCATCAACGACCTCACCAACCCGTTCTTTGCCGAGCTGGCGGTCGGCATGGAACGCGTCTTCCAGTCGGCCGGCATCGTGCCCTTCATCGCCAACACGGCGGAGAATCCGGTGCGCCAGGAAGAGGTGCTGAAGTCGCTGATGGAACAGGGCGTCGCCGGTCTCATCGTGTCACCGGCGCGCGGCACCACGCCAGGCGCTTTCCGGCGGCTGGAATTGGCGGGCGTGCCGGTGGTCTTCGCCATGCGCCGCCTGCCTGAAAGCCGCATCCCTGTGATCGCGCCCGACAATCATCGCGGCGCCTATCTTGCCGCGGCCCATCTGATCGCCAAAGGGCATCGCCGGCTCGCCTTCTTCGGCGGTTCCTCGGATCTGGTGGTTTATCAGGAACGGCTGGGCGGCTTTCGCGAGGCCTGCGAGACGCTGGGCATCTCCCCCCGCGACGTGCTGGTCGTCGAGGGCGAAACCAACCGCAGAGGCGGCCTCGCTTGCTTGGAAACCGCTCTTACAATGGCCGAGCCGCCGACCGCTGCCCTCTGCTTCAACGATGCAGTCGCCTTTGGCGTGATGCTGGCGTTGCGCAAGCGTCGGCTTGAGCCGGGACCGGATTTCGCCGTCGTCGGCTTCGACGACGTGGTCGAGGCCGAACATTACATGCCGGCGCTGACCAGCGTCGCGGTGGACACAGCCGGCCTCGGCGAGCGCGCCGCCCACGTCATGCTCAAGCTGATCCAGTCGCGCACCACGCGGGCCGAAGACCATATCGGCGCGGTCAATCTCGTGGTCAGGGAAAGCTGCGGTCCGGATCTCCGCACGCGAAACAGGCCTACGGGAACGGGAGGCGCCGCGTGAGTGTCAAATGGGGGCTGATCGGCGCCAGCACGATCGCCAGGCAATTCATGATCAATGCCATTCGCGCGCAAGAGGGCGGCGAGATCGCGGCGGTGATGAGTTCCAATCCGGAACGCGCCAGGTCCTATGCCAGGGAAAACGGCATTCCAGCCGCCGTGTCTACGCTGGATGCCTTGCTGAAGTCCGACATAGACGCCGTCTACATCTCGACCACCAACGAACTGCATCTCGAACAGGCGCTTGCCGCCATCGCGGCGGGCAAGCATGTGCTGTGCGAGAAGCCACTGGCACTGACCAGCGCCGACGCGCGCAAAATGGTCGCGGCGGCCAGGGCGGCCGGCATCGTGCTCGGCACCAACCATCATCTGCGCAACGCCGGCGCGCATCGCGCCATGCGTGACGCCGTCGCATCGGGGCGCATCGGCAAGCCGGTCGCCGCGCGCGTCTTCCATTCCGTCTATCTGCCGGAGAATCTGCAGGGCTGGCGCATCACCAAACCGGAAGCCGGCGGCGGCGTGGTGCTCGACATCACAGTCCACGATGCCGACACGCTACGCTTCGTGCTCGGCGACGATCCGGTAGAGGTCTCGGCCTTCACCCAATCTGCCGGCATGGCCGGCGGCGGACTGGAAGACGGTGCCATGTGCATCTGGCGCTTCAAGTCGGGCCTCATTGCCCAGTCGCATGAGGGTTTCACCACCAAATTCGCCGGCACCGGCTTCGAGGTGCATGGTTCGGAAGGCTCGCTGATCGCCAGCGATGTGATGACCCAGAAACCGGACGGCTCGGTGCTGTTGCGCACGGCCAAGGGTGAGGAGCAATTGAGCTTCGGCCGCGAGGACCTCTACGTCAGATCGGTGGGTCAGTTCCATGCCGCGATCCTCGGCGAGGGCCAGCCTGCCGCCACCGGCGAGGACGGCATCTGGTCGCTGGCATCAGCCGAGGCGGCGTTGCAGTCGGCCAGCTCCGGCAAGGCCGTCAAGATCGACCCGAAACTCGGGAGCATCAGGTGAGCAAGGTCGTTTCAGCGGCACATGCAGCCAGCCTGATCAAGGATGGCATGACGGTATCCGTGTCGTCGTCGAGCGGCCTTGGCTGTCCGGACGCGGTGCTGGCCGCCATCGGCGAGCGCTTCGATGGCGAAGGTCATCCCAAGAACATCACCACGCTGCACCCGATCGCCGCCGGCGACATGTACGGCATCAAGGGCATCGATCATCTGGCCAAGCCGGGTCTCTTGAAGCGCACGCTATGCGGTTCCTATCCGTCTGGCCCCTCCTCGTCCGAGCCGCCGCAGATCTGGAAGATGATCGGTGACAATTCGGTCGCCGCCTACAACGTGCCGTCCGGCATCCTGTTCGACATGCACCGCGAGGCCGCCGCCAAACGGCCGGGCGTGCTGACCAAGGTCGGTCTCGACACCTTTGCCGACCCGCGCCATCAGGGCTGCGCCATGAACGCCGCGGCCAGCGAGCCGATCGTGTCGGTACAGCAGTTCGACGGCGAGGAATGGCTCTATTTCCGCTCGATCGTGCCCAACATCTCGATCATCCGCGCCACCACGGCGGACGAGCGCGGCAACCTCACCTATGAGCATGAGGGCGCGTATCTCGGCGGCCTCGAACAGGCGCTCGCCGCCCGCAACAATGGCGGCATCGTCATCGCGCAGGTCAAACGCGTCGTCGAGAACGGCACGCTGAAGCCGCATGACGTGCGTGTGCCGGGCGTGCTGGTCGACCATATCGTGGTGGCGCCCGACCAGTTGCAGACGACGCTGACACCTTACGATCCGGCGATTTCGGGCGAGATCTTCCGGCCGCTGTCGACCTTCCGCAACGCCGAGATGAACGTGCAGAAGGTGATCGCGCGCCGTGTCGCCATGGAATTGCGCGACGGCATGGCCGTCAACATAGGCTTCGGCATCTCGGCCAATGTGCCGCGCATCCTTCTGGAAGAAGGCCAGCACGGCAAGGTCACCTGGGTGATCGAGCAGGGCGCGGTCGGCGGGGTGCCGCTGCTCGACTTCAAGTTCGGCTGCGCCTCCAACGCCGAGGCGATCATGCCCTCGCCGCACCAGTTCATCTATTTCCAGGCCGGTGGTTTCGACGCCTCGCTGCTATCTTTCCTGCAAATCGACCGCCACGGCTCGGTCAACGTGTCGAAACTGTCGGCGCGGCCGCACGTCACCGCCGGCGCCGGCGGCTTTGTCGACATTACCGCGCGGGCGAAGAAGATCGTCTTCTCCGGCTTCTTCAATGCCGGCGCCAGGCTTTCGCTGGCCGATTGCGGCATCCGCATCGACCAGGAAGGCAAGGTCAAGAAGGTGGTCAAAGAGGTCGAGCACATCTCGTTTTCCGGCAAGCGCGCCGTCGCCCAAGGCCAGGACATCACCTATGTCACAGAGCGCTGCGTGATGAAGCTGACGCCCGACGGCCTGATGGTCACCGAGCTGGCGCCCGGCATCGACCTCGAGCGCGATGTCCTGGCGCAGGCCGAGATGCCGCTTGGTGTCGCCAACGACCTCAAGGTGACGCCGGCGGCGCTCTACCAGGACCGGCCGATCGGCCTGTCGCTCAATGACGGCGCCTCGCTCGGAGGCGCGCATGGCTGAGCGCCTCGTTACCTTCGAAAAGGACGGCGCCATCGGCATCGTCACGCTGCGCCGCCCTGAAAAGTTCAACGCGCTGGACATTCCGATGCTGCGCGCTCTCGAAGCCGCGCTCGACGAAGCGGAGCTGGCCGAAGGCGTGCGCGTCGTGCTCTTGCGCGGCGAAGGCAAGGGCTTTTGCGCCGGCGGCGATGTCGAGGCCTGGGGCGCGATGAGTGCTGCCGATTTCCAGGTGCAATGGGTGCGCTACGGCCACCGCGTCTTCGACCGGCTGGCGCGGCTGCGGCAACCGACCATCGCCGTGCTGTCCGGCCATGCGCTGGGCGGCGGGCTGGAACTGGCGGTCGCCTGCGATTTCCGGGTCGCCGAGACGCATGTGAAATTGGGCTTCCCCGAAACCTCGATCGGCGTCGTGCCCGGCTGGTCCGGTACGCAGCGCGCCGTGCGCCGCTTCGGCGCGCAGACGGTGCGGCGCATGGCCTTGGGTGGTGACATACTTCTCGCTCCCGAAGCGCAGGCCCTTGGCGTGGTGGACCGGGTGACCGAAACCGGCAAGGCGTTCGACGAGGCCAAGAGCTGGGGTGAAAAGATCGCCGAACGCGGCCCGCTGGCGACGGAAGCGGCCAAGCTGATGATCGCGGTGGCCGAAGGCGAGGAAAGTGCGGCCGCTGCCGAAGCGTTGGCCAGCGGCTTTATCGCGCTCACCGGCGACCTCAAGGCTGGCGTCGACGCCTTCAAAACCAAGCAGAAGCCAGCATTTTCAAGACGCTAGAGAAAACGCTCTGATGAACGCACCCCTCAACATCGCCATGCCCGCCGAGGCCTCAGCCGGGCCGAAAAATTACCGGCTGCTGATCGACGGCAAGCACGTCGATGCTCGCGACGGCCGCACGCTGGAACGCAAGAGTCCCGGCCACGGCTTCACCGTTTCGCGCTATGCACAGGCCGGCCAAGCCGAGGTGGAAGCGGCGGTGCAGGCCGCGCACAAGGCGTTCGAGACCGGCCCATGGCCACGCATGAAGGCCGGCGAGCGCGCAGCGATCCTGTTCAGGACGGCCGACCTGATCGAGGCGCGGCTGGAAGACATCGCCCGGCTCGACGCGCTGGAATCCGGCAAGCCGATCGCCCAGGCGCGCGGCGAGATCGGCGGCGCCGTCGACATCTGGCGCTATGCCGCCTCGCTCGCCCGCACGCTGCATGGCGAGAGCTACGCCAATCTCGGCGATGCCATGCTGGGCGTGGTCGTGCGCGAGCCGATCGGCGTCGTGTCGATCATCACGCCGTGGAATTTCCCGTTCCTCATCGTCAGCCAGAAACTGCCTTTCGCGCTCGCCGCCGGCTGCACGGCGGTGGTCAAGCCGAGCGAAATGACCTCGGCCTCGACCTTCGTGCTGGGCGACATCCTGCTCGAAGCAGGCCTGCCCGCCGGCGTCGTCAACATCCTGGCCGGTCTGGGCGCCGATGTCGGCGCGCCGATGGTCAGCCACCCCCTGATCGAGATGGTGTCGTTCACCGGCTCGACCCGCGTCGGCAAGATGACCATGGCGTCCGCCGCGCAGTCGCTGAAGAAGGTCTCGATGGAACTTGGCGGCAAGAACGGCCAGATCGTCTTTCCCGATGCCGACCTCGAGGCCGCCGCCGACGCGGCGGTGTTCGGCGGCTTCTTCAATGCCGGCGAATGCTGCAATGCCGGCAGCCGGTTGATCGTGCACGAGGCGATCGCCGACGATTTTCTCAGCGCCGTCAAGGCGCTCACCGCCAGGGTGAAGGTCGGCGACCCGCTCGACGAGCAAACCAAGGTCGGCGCGATGATCTCGTCCGACCATCTGGCCAAGGTGACGGATTACGTTGCGGCAGCGGCAGGCGAAGGCAGCAATGTCTTCAGCGGCGGCAAGCAGCTGGCCTCCAATGCCGGCCAATATCTCGACCCCACCATCATGCGTGGCGTCACCGAGGACATGGCCATTGCGCGGGAGGAAGTGTTCGGACCGGTGCTCTCAGTGCTCACTTTTGAATCGATTGAAAAGGCGTTGCACATCGCCAACAACACACCCTATGGTCTGTCTGCAGGCGTGTGGAGCGCCAGCATCGACACGTGCATGTCGGTGGCGCGTAGGGTGCGTTCGGGGACGGTTTGGGTGAACACATTCATGGAAGGTTATCCCGAGCTGCCTTTCGGGGGCTACAAGCAGTCCGGTCTCGGACGCGAACTCGGCAAACGCGCCGTCGAGGACTATACCGAGGAAAAGACAATCCAGTTTCATCGCGGCCAGCGCACCGGATGGTGGGTCGGCTGAGTTGGGAAGAACCCGGTGGGCTTCCACCGGTCGTGTAATGCAACAAGGGAGGAAGTACATGTTGCGCAAACTGCTTATCGGAACGGCTCTTGCGACGAGCTTTGCCTTCTCGGCGCACGCCGCGGACGTCAAGGAAGTGCAGATGCTGCATTGGTGGACGTCGGGCGGCGAAGCGGCTGCCCTCAACGTGCTGAAGGGCGACCTGGCCAAGGAAGGCTATGCCTGGAAGGACGTTCCTGTCGCCGGCGGCGGCGGTGATGCTGCCATGACCGCCCTGAAGGCGATGGTCGCGGCCGGCAACTATCCAACCGCCTCGCAGATGCTCGGCTACACCGTGCTCGATTATGCCGCGGCCGGCGTCATGGGCGACCTGACCGAGACGGCGAAGAAGGAAGGCTGGGACAAGTCGGTTCCGGCCGCCCTGCAGAAGTTCTCGGTCTATGAAGGCAAGTGGGTCGCGGCTCCGGTCAACGTCCACTCGGTCAACTGGCTGTGGATCAACAAGGCCGTCATGGACAAGATCGGCGGCACCGAGCCGAAGACCTTCGACGACTTCGTCGCCCTGCTCGACAAGGCCAAGGCCGCGGGTGTGATCCCGCTCGCTCTCGGCGGCCAGAACTGGCAGGAAGCCACCATGTTCGACTCGGTCGTGCTGTCGACCGGCGGACCCGAGTTCTACAAGAAGGCCTTCAACGACCTCGACGACGCTTCGCTCAAGTCCGACACGATGAAGAAGTCGTTCGACAACCTCGCCAAGCTCGTCACCTATGTCGACCCGAACTTCTCGGGCCGCGACTGGAACCTTGCCACCGCCATGGTCATCAAGGGCGATGCCCTGGTGCAGGTCATGGGCGACTGGGCCAAGGGTGAGTTCCACGCCGCCAAGAAGACCCCGGGCACCGACTTCCTGTGCTACCGCTTCCCGGGCACCGACGGCTCGGTGATCTACAACTCCGACATGTTCGGCATGTTCAACGTTCCGGACGACCGCAAGGCCGCCCAGGTCGCGCTCGCCACCGCCACCCTGTCGAAGAGCTTCCAGTCGGCCTTCAACGTCGTCAAGGGTTCGGTTCCGGCCCGCACCGACGTTCCGGACACCGACTTCGATGCTTGCGGCAAGAAGGGCATCGCCGACCTGAAGGCGGCCAATGACGGCGGCACGCTGTTCGGCTCGCTGGCCCAGGGCTACGGCGCCCCGCCGGCTGTCGCCAATGCCTACAAGGACGTGGTCTCGAAGTTCGTCCATGGTCAGATCAAGACCTCGGACGAGGCCGTGACCGAACTGGTCAAGGCGATCGACGACGCCAAGTAAGCGCAACGCTCGAAATCACCTTCCCCGCTTTGGCGGGGAAGGTTTTATCCCAGGATTGGCCGGCTCGACACCATGCCGACCCAAGACCCGTATACACGGGGCCGCCTTGCCGCCTGACGGCGGAGCACGGACGACCCGAAACGGGAGGAGCTCATGAGCACAGTAGCAACAAGCCAGATCAAGCTGACGCCGGAGCGGTCACGCACCTCTGTGCGCTCGCGCCTGCAGGACGCCTTGCCGAAGATCGTTCTGGCGCCGAGCTTCGCCATTACCATCGTCTTCGTCTACGGCTTCATCCTGTGGACGATCTATCTGTCCTTCACCAATTCCAAGACCTTCCCGTCCTACGTCATCACAGGTTCGCGCGCCTATCAGCGGCTGTGGGGCTGGACCTTCGACACCGACCCGCCATCGAGCTGGTACACGTCGATAACCAATATGGGCATTTTCGGCTTTCTCTACATCCTGATCTGCCTGGCGCTTGGCCTGTTCCTGGCCATCCTGCTCGACCAGAAGATCCGCGGCGAAGGCGTGTTGCGGCCGATCTACCTCTATCCGATGGCGCTGTCCTTCATCGTTACCGGCGTCGCCTGGAAATGGTTCCTTGATCCCGGTCTCGGCCTCGAACAGACGCTGCATCAATGGGGCTGGACGAGCTTCCATTTCGACTGGATCAAGAACAAGGATTTCGTCATCTACACCGTGGTCATCGCCGGCGTCTGGCAGGCCTCCGGGTTCATCATGGCGATGTTCCTGGCCGGCCTGCGCGGCATTGACGGCGAGATCATGAAGGCAGCGCAGATCGACGGCGCCACAACCTTCCAGCTCTACCGCCGCATCGTCATCCCGCTGCTGCGGCCAATCTTCCTGTCGGCCTTCATCGTGCTCGCCCACCTCGCCATCAAGTCATACGACCTTGTCGTGGCGCTGACCTCCGGCGGTCCTGGCGGCTCGGCCTGGCTGCCTTCGAATTTCATGTACGAATACACCTTCAAGCGCAACGAGATGGCTGTCGGATCGGCCAGTGCGGTGATCATGCTGATGACCATCGTCGCCATCATCGTGCCCTATCTCTATTCGGAACTCAGGGAGAAGCCGCGATGAGCGCTGTCGCCACCCCTGCCCGCCAGGCCTCCGGCGGCATCAACGCCAAGCTCGTCAACCGCATCGTCATCTACGGGCTTCTGGCGCTGTTCGCGCTGTTCTACCTGATGCCGCTCTTCGTCATGCTGGTCACCTCGTTCAAGACCATGGACGAGATCCAGAACGGCAACATGCTGGCGCTGCCCAAGGCGCCGACCTTCGACCCGTGGCTGAAGGCCTGGGGCGAGACCTGCGTCGGCCTCACCTGCGCCGGCATCAAGGGCTATTTCTGGAACTCCATCAAGATGGTGGTTCCGGCCGTGCTGATCTCGACCATGCTCGGCGCCCTCAACGGCTACGTGCTGACCAAATGGCGTTTTCGCGGCGCGACGCTGGTGTTCGGGCTGATGCTGTTCGCCTGCTTCATTCCGTTCCAGTCGGTGCTGCTGCCGATGGCGACGATCCTTGGCAGCGTCGGCCGCTTCGGCGTGACCTTGCAGAACTCCGTCGGAACCAGCTTCGGCCTCGGCAATTCGACGGTCAACCTCGTCTTCGTCCACGTCGTCTACGGCATCGGCTTCACCACGCTGTTCTTCCGCAACTATTACGAGGCCTTCCCGACCGAATTGATCAAGGCTGCACAGGTCGACGGCGCCTCCTTCTTCCAGATCTTCCGCCGCATCATGCTGCCGAACTCGATGCCGATCTTCGTCGTCACCGTCATCTACCAGTTCACCAACATCTGGAACGACTTCCTGTTCGCCTCGGCCTATGCCGGCACCGGCGACGCCATGCCGATGACCGTGGCGCTGAACAATGTCGTCAACACCTCGACCGGTGTCGTCGAATACAACGTCAACATGGCGGCCGCGATGATCGCCGCTCTGCCCACCCTGATCGTCTATGTCGTCGCCGGCCGCTATTTCGTGCGCGGGCTGATGGCGGGCGCGGTCAAAGGCTGACCAATTCACAAGGAACGACCATGGCTTTTCTGGAAATTGACGGGCTGAAGAAGCGCTTCGGGAATGTTGAGATCCTGAAGGGCATCGATGTAGAGCTCGAAAAGGGCGGCTTCCTGGTGCTGGTCGGTCCGTCTGGCTGCGGCAAGTCCACCCTGCTCAACACGATCGCCGGCCTGGAGCAGATCACCGAGGGCGAGATCCGCGTCGACGGCCGCGCCATCAACGATCTGCATCCTTCGAAGCGCGACATCGCCATGGTCTTCCAGAGCTACGCGCTGTACCCGAACATGACGGTGGCCGGGAACATCTCCTTCGGCATGGAAATGCGCGGCGTGCCGGCCGACGAGCGCCAGAAGGCGATCGACAAGGTGGCCAAGGTCCTGCAGATCGGCCATCTCCTGCAGCGCAAGCCGAGCCAGCTTTCGGGCGGCCAGCGCCAGCGCGTCGCCATGGGCCGGGCGCTGGTGCGCGACCCCAAACTCTTCCTGTTCGACGAGCCTTTGTCCAACCTCGACGCCAAGCTGCGCGTCGACATGCGCATCGAGATCAAGCGTCTGCACGCCACGACAGGCACCACCATCGTCTACGTCACCCACGACCAGATCGAGGCGATGACGCTGGCGACAAAGATCGCCGTCATGCGCGACGGCGAGGTGCAGCAGTTCGGCACCCCGGCCGAGATCTACAACAACCCCAGCAATCTCTTCGTCGCCGACTTCATGGGCTCGCCGGCCATGAACCTGATCCCGGCGACCATCGCCACATCGGGCAATGCGCTCTCCGTCGTGCTGCGGCGTGAGGAGCGCGAGCCGATCACGCTGCCGATGGCCAATGCGCCGGCAGGTCTCTCGGCATTCCAGGGCAAGCCGATCATCTTCGGCGTGCGGCCGGAAGCGCTGACCGATCCGGAGGGCGCCGAGCGCAACGCCTCGAACATCGCCACCGCCGACCTGCATATCGAGGTCGTCGAGCCGGCCGGTTCCGACACGTTCGCCGTCACCAATCTCGGCGGCAAGGGCGTGGTGGCGCGGCTGCGCGCCGACGCCAACATCCAGCCTGGCACCAGCACGCCGCTCGCCTTCAACCTGACCAAGGCGGTGTTCTTCGATCCGGCGACCGAGAACCGCATCCGCTGACGGCCATGGCAAATCCGGACATCGTCATCATCGGCTCCGGCATTGGCGGCGCCACGATCGCCTCCGGCCTGGCCGGCAGCGGCGCCTCGATCCTGATGCTGGAGCGCGGCGAGCCCTTGCCGGCAACCTCGCATGCCCGCGACACCCGCTCGATCTTCGTCGACGGCCACTACCGCCCGAAGGAGATGTGGCGAGAGGCCGGCGGTGCCGCCTTCAACCCCGGCAATTACTACTATGTCGGCGGCAATTCGAAATTCTACGGCGCGGTGCTGATCCGCTACCGCAAGGAAGATTTTGCGGCCATGGAGCATTTCGGCGGCGTCTCGCCCGCCTGGCCGTTTTCCTATGATGAGTTCGAACCCTGGTATTCCAGGGCGGAGCAGCTGTTTCGCGTGCGCGGCGCGCTGGGTGAGGACCCGACCGAACCGTTCCACTCGATCCCCTACGCCTTCAAGCCGGTGCCCGACGAAGCACCGATCGCGCGCGCCCGTGCTGAACTGAAGGGCCTCGGCCTGCATCCGGCCTCACTGCCACTCGGCGTCGACATCGATACCTGGCTGAAGGAAGGCAGAACCGGCTGGGACGCTTTCCCCAACACCGGCCTGGGAAAGATGGACGCCCAGACAGCGCCACTGGCGGCGGCGCTTGGGGATAGCAACATCCGGATCGAGACCGGCTGTCACGTCGAGTATCTCGAGGCGCCGCCCGACGGCAAAAGCATCGCCGCCATCCATTACCGGCGGAACGGCGAACTGAAGAAAGTGTCGCCGAAACTGGTCATCCTGTCCGCCGGCGCGGTCAATTCCGCCGTCATCCTGCTGCGCTCGCCCTCATCCGACGGCAAGGGCCTCGCCAACCGCTCCGACCAGGTCGGCCGCAACTTCATGAACCACAATTCCAGCGCCATGCTGGCCATCGACCCGCGTCGCAGGAACGATGCCGTCTACCAGAAGACGCTGATGCTGAACGACTACTATCTGTCGGACGGCAAGGGCGGCAAGCCGCTCGGCAACGTCCAGCTGCTTGGCAAGATCGACGGCAACATGCTGAAGGCCAATGTGAGGACGGTGCCGAAATTCGTGCTCGACTTCATGGCCGGCCATGCCGTCGACTGGTATTTGATGTGCGAGGACCTGCCCGATCCCGAAAGCCGCATCATGGTCGACGGCAAGGATATCGTCATGCAGTGGCGGCGCTCCAACATGCAGTCGCTCGACGGGCTGACCAAAGTGATGCGCGAAAACTTCCGCGCCTGCGGCTACCCCATCGTGCTGTCGCGCCCCTTCGACAAGCGCACGCCGTCGCACCAGTGCGGCACGGTCAGGATGGGCGACGATCCGGCGACATCGCCGCTCGACCCGTTCTGCCGCGCCTACGACCACCGGAACCTGTTCGTCGTCGATGCCAGTTTTTTGCCGAACTCGGCTGCGGTCAACCCGGCGCTGTCGATCGCCGCTCAGGCGTTGCGGGTGGCGGACCACATTCGCAAGGTGGAGCTTGCCGCATGACCCGCCCCGCAGCCATCGTCACCGGCGGCGCGCGCGGGATCGGGCTGGCTTGCGCGGAAGCGCTGGCCGATGCCGGCTTTGACATTCTGGTTGCCGACCTCGCCGAACAGGCGCCTGACGGGCTCGACGCAGACATCTCGGCGCGCGGCGCAAAACTCGCCTATGTCAGTTGTGACGTCGCCAATCTCGACGGCCACGCCGTGTTGGTCGATGCCGCCATGAACGCCTTCGGCCGCATCGACTGTCTCGTCAACAATGCCGGCGTCGGCGCCGTGGTACGTGGCGACCTGCTGGAGCTGAAGCCCGAAAATTTCGACCGCACGCTTGATATCAACCTGCGCGGCACGGTCTTCCTCAGCCAGGCCGTCGCCAAGGCAATGCTGGCCATACCCGGCGGCCACGCAAGATCGATCATCACCGTCACCTCGGTCAGCGCCGAAATGGCCTCTCCGGAGCGCTCCGAATACTGCATGTCGAAGGCTGGCCTTTCAATGTGGGTGAAGAACCTGGCGCTGCGGCTCGCGGCAGAGAACATCGGCGTGTTCGAAATCCGGCCCGGCATCATCCGCACCGACATGACGGCGGGCGTGACCGCCAAATACGATGCCTTGATCGACAGCGGGCTGGTGCCGGCCAAACGCTGGGGCGAAGCGTCGGACATCGGCGCGGTGGTGGCGACGCTTGCCGCCGGCAGGCTCGGCTTTTCGACCGGCTCAATCATCAATGTCGACGGCGCGCTCTCCGTGCCGCGGCTATAGGTGGAAACGACATGACCGACTACATCATCGTGGGCGCCGGTCCGGCCGGCTGTGTTCTGGCCAACCGGCTGAGCGAGGATCCCTTGAATTCCGTGCTGCTGCTGGAAGCCGGCGGCAAGGACTGGCATCCCTATATCCACATGCCGGCGGGCTTCGCCAAGATGACCAAGGGCATCGCATCCTGGGGCTGGTCCACCGTGCCGCAGAAAAACATGAAGGACCGCGTCTTCTGGTACACACAGGCCAAGGTGGTCGGCGGCGGTTCGTCCATCAACGCCCAGATCTACACGCGTGGCAATGCCCGCGACTACGACGCCTGGGAGAAGGAAGAGGGTCTCGCCGGCTGGGGCTATCGCGACGTGCTGCCCTACTTCAAGCGCGCCGAGAACAACCAGCGTTTCGCCAACGATTTTCACGGCGACCAGGGGCCGCTCGGCGTGTCGAACCCGATCTCGCCGCTGCCGATCTGCGAAGCCTATTTCCGCGCCGGCCAGGAGATGGGCATTCCCTTCAACCCCGACTTCAACGGCGCTGCCCAAGAAGGCGTCGGCTATTACCAGCTCACCCAGAAGGATGCCCGGCGCTCCTCGGCCTCGGTCGCCTATCTCAAGCCGATCCGCGCCCGCAAGAACCTCGCCGTCCGAACCGATGTGCTGGTGACACGCATCGTCGTCGAGAACGGCCGCGCTGTCGGCGTTGAAGTCGTCGACCGACCAAGCGGCGGGAAGAAGATCCTGCGCGCCGAGCGCGAGGTAATCGTCTCGTCCGGCGCCATCGGCTCGCCGAAGCTTTTGATGCAGTCGGGCATCGGCCCGGCCGACCACCTGAAATCGGTCGGCGTGACGCCCGTGCATGACCTGCCCGGCGTCGGCTCCAACATGCAGGACCATCTCGATCTGTTCGTCATCGCCGAATGCACTGGCGACCACACCTACGACAATTACGCCAAGTTGCACCGCACGGCCTGGGCGGGCCTGCAATATCTGCTTTTGAAGAAGGGGCCGGTGGCCTCCAGCCTGTTCGAGACCGGCGGCTTCTGGTACGCCGACCCGACCGCCGCCTCGCCCGACATCCAGTTCCATCTCGGCCTGGGCTCCGGCATCGAGGCCGGCGTCGAGAAGCTGAACAATCCGGGCGTCACCTTGAACTCGGCCTTCCTGCGGCCGCGCTCGCGCGGCACTGTGCGGCTGAAGAGCGCTGACCCGGCCGACCATCCGCTGATCGATCCCAACTACTGGTCCGATCCCTATGATCGCGCCATGTCGATCAAGGGGCTGCGGCTGGCGCGCGAGATCATGCGGCAGAAGGCGCTTCAGCCTTACGTGCTGCGCGAAGTGCTGCCCGGCCCGTCGCTGGCGACCGACGACGAACTGTTCGACTACGCCTGCCGCAGCGCAAAGACCGATCACCATCCTGTCGGCACCTGCCGCATGGGCCATGACGAGATGGCTGTCGTGACGCCGGATTTGCGGCTGCGCGGCATCGAAGGCTTGCGCGTCTGCGACGCCTCGGTGATGCCGCGCGTGCCCTCCTCCAACACCAATGCACCGACCATCATGGTTGGCGAAAAGGGTGCCGACCTGATCCTCGGCCGCGAACCGCTGCCGCCGGCTGTATTTTCAGGAAACCGGGCTGCTTGAAGGGGATGAAGAAATGATCAGGCACTGTGTCTTCGCCCGGTTTTGCGGCGATGTCCCCGAAAGCGAGCGCACGGCGATCCATGCCGACCTCGAGGCGCTTCGAGAGGTTATCGACGGCATGGACACGGTCCACTTCAGTGCCAATGTCAGCCCCGAGCCCTTTGCCCGCGGCTTTGGCCATGGCTTCACCATCGATTTCCGCGATGCCGCCGCCCGTGACGCCTATCTCGTCCATGAGGCCCATCAGCGCGCCGGCACCCGGCTGGTCGCCGCACTCGAAGGCGGCACGGACGGATTGATGGTCTTCGACCTCGACCTTACGAAAAAGTGACCGCCGGTTCTTCGAAAGCCGGCTGATCGCTGTTCTCTTTTGCGAGCGGGGCGACATATCGTTCCTTTGGGGGTACCAAAGGAGGACGCCTTGAATCTCACTGCCGAGCAGAAGAAAACCGTTCTGGCCTCATTCCTGGGCTGGACGCTCGATGCTTTTGATTTCTTCCTTCTGACATTCCTGCTCACCGATATTGCGAGTGAATTCCACACCGATGTCCCGGCAGTCTCAAAGGCACTGTTCCTGACCTTGGCGACGCGCTTCATCGGCGCGTTTTTCTTTGGCATGCTCGCCGACAAATATGGGCGCAAGCCCATCCTCATGCTCAACATCGTCAGCTATTCGGTGATCGGCGCGCTCGCCGCCTTCTCGCCCAATCTCGGCATTTTCCTCGCCCTGCGCGCTTTGTTCGGCATCGCCATGGGCGGCGAATGGGGGCTTGGCAGTTCGCTCGCCATGGAATCCATCCCGCCCAGCGCGCGCGGCTTCGTATCGGGCATCCTGCAATGCGGCTATCCAGCCGGCTACCTCCTGGCGGCGGTGGTTTACGGCCTGCTCTACCAGCAGACGATCGGCGGCTACACGATCGGCTGGCGCGCCATGTTCCTGCTCTCCTTCTTGCCGGCGCTGATCGTGCTCTTCATCCGCTCGCACGTGCCGGAATCGCCGGCCTTCGCCGAGGCGCGGAAATCGGTCAAGCCGGGGCTCCTGGAAACGCTGCAGAAGCACTGGGGCGTCGCGCTCTATGCCGTCGTGCTGATGATGTTCTTCAATTTCTTCAGCCATGGCACGCAGGACCTCTACCCGACCTTCCTGAAGAAGCAGCATGGCTTCGATCCGCACACGGTGAGCTGGATCACCATCGTCGCCAATATCGGCGCCATCGTCGGCGGCCTGGCCTTCGGCGCGCTGTCGGAGAAGATCGGCCGCGTCAACGCCATCACGCTTGCCTGCCTGATCGCCCTGCCGTCGATCCCGCTATGGGCCTACAGCACCACGCCCTTCATGTTGGCCATCGGCGCTTTCGTCATGCAGGTCGCCGTCCAGGGCGCCTGGGGCGTCATCCCGGTGCATCTCAACGAACTGTCGCCGGGGGCGGTCCGCGCGACCTTGCCCGGCTTCATCTATCAGGCCGGCAACCTTGCCGCATCCTATGGCGGTCCGTATCAGGCGGGCATAGCGGAGGCGGCCGGAGGCAGTTACGGCTACGCGCTGGCGCTTTTCGCCGGCGTGGTCGCCGTCTGCATCATCGTCGTCATCCGCTTCAGCCCAGAGCGGCGCGGCCAGGTGATGACAGTCCTAGGTTGAGTGCGGCCTAACCCATCCGGAGCGCTATAACCCCGGCAACGATGCTGAGCGCGGCGGCGCCGCGCCAGCCCGTCATCTTCTCGCCGAGCGCGTAGACCGAGATCAGCATGGCGAACAGGATCGAGGTTTCGCGCAGCGATGCCACCGAGGCGATCGGCGCCTTGGTCATCGCCCACATCACGATCCAGTAGGCCGCGCCGCTGAGCACGCCGGTAAATAGCCCGGCCTTCCAGTCGCGCGCCAGCACGGGCAGTGACTGCGGCCCGCGGAAGATGAGGCACAGCACCAGCGCCCATGTCGCGTCGCAGACGAACAGCCAGGCCGCGTAGCTTTGCGCCGTCGCCGCCAGCCGTGCGCCGCTGCCGTCCGACAATGTGTAGCTGGCAATGAAGATCGACGTGCCGAGCGCAAAGCCGACGGCGCGCAGGTTGAGCCTCTCCAGATGCGCGCCGCCGCGAAACGACATCACCAGCGTGCCGGCCGACAGAAGCAGGATGCCGAGAACGGCAAACGGCGCCGGCACCTCCTGCACCACCACGATGCCACCAAGTGCCGCCAGCAGCGGTGCCGTGCCGCGCGCCAGCGGATAGGTCTGGGCGAAATCGCCGGCCTTGTAGGCGCCGATCAGGAAGGTTCGGTAGCCCATGTGGAAGACCACCGAAGCGAGAATGAACGGCCAGACCGCGGCCTTCGGGAATTCGACGAAAGGCAGCACGAACAGCGCGGCAAAGCCCATGCCCAACGTCATCAGCGTGATCGACAGGAAGCGGTCGAGATGCACCTTGACCAGCGCGTTCCAGATCGCGTGCATGGCGGCGGCGGCAAGCACCGCGAAGAAGACGAAAAGCGTCATTTCGGGTCTATCGACCTCCCAAGCCGAGCGGCGTTTCGAGATCGATGTCGACCCGGACCGGGAAGTGATCGGACGCCACCTCGCCCATATCGGATGCGATCGAGCGCACCCGCCCGGCAAACATGCCGCCGACGAAACAGTGGTCGAGCCGGCGCTTTGCCAGCCTGCCGTCGATGATCTTCTCATGCGTGTGGAAGTCGTCAGCTGGTTCGATCGCCACAACGGCGGCGTCGACGAAGCCGTCGAGATAGGCAGCACCCCGATGATAGGGCGTGCTGCCGACGATGCGGCGGTATTCGGCGCTGCCCGGCTCCATGTTGAAATCGCCCATCCAGATCGCCGCCTGCGGATTTTCCGGCTCGGCTTCGCCGCTGGTCCAGTTGCGCGAAGGCTCGTCATCGATGCCGCTCCACGGCCCGCCTTCGGACGGCGCACGGCGGTGTTCGGCCAGCAGATAGTCGATCTGCTCCAGCCGCTCTTCCGCCGCGATATGGGCGAGATGCAAGGACAGCACCCGCACCGCGCCGGCCGGCGTACCGATCATGCATTCGAGCGCCGCGTTGCGCGTGTTGAGCGGCCTGAGCGTCCGGCGCATCGGCAGCGCATGCAGGCGCGACCAGACGATCGGCAGTTTCGACAGAACCATGGTGCCGAACTGCCGGCGCCGATTGACCAGGCGGCCGTCCCGCCGCGCGCTGGCGTCCATGTCGAAGGCCGGGCCGTAGACCCAGTGATAGTCCGGCAGCAGGCGCGACAGCAGCTCCGGCTGGTCGTCGAAATGGCTGCGCTGCCAGTGCCGCTCGACCTCCTGCAGGGCAATGATGTCGGCGCCGTCGACGATGCGCGCCGCGCGCGAAAGGTCATAGCGGCCGTCGCTGCCGAACCCGTACTGGATGTTGTAGCTGACCAGCTTCATTGCTTATCCGGCTCACCGTCGGTGATGGCATTAGCGACTCAGTGGATTGCTTGCAATGTGCAGGAGAATGCAAGCGGCTTGTGCCAGAGCCGTCCCCCTGCCCCGCCGCGCGATCTTCTAATCTGTCGTCAACGGCTGGAATCGTCCCGCTGGCGACGCCGCCAGTTCCGCCCAGTCTATCTCTTCTTCCAGTCGGTGATAGGCCTCGTCGCCGATCGTGCCGTTGCTGCGCAATTCCTCCAGCGTGTCGCGCTGGCGGTTGATGGCGTAGAGGCGCAGCCGGTCGTATTCGGTTGCCGCCTGTGCGTCCTGCGGGTTTTCCGCGATCACGCGCTGAGCCTCGTACTGCTCGCGCACGACAGCCGCGGCGGCCGATGTCTTGCGGCTCAACACGTCAAGTGCGGCCTGCATGACGGCAACGCGCGCCTGCGCAACCTCATTGTCGACGGTTCTGTCGGGATCGAAGTTGAGTATCCGCAGCAGAGGCTTCAGCGTCATCCCCTGCAGCACCAGCGTACCCAGAACCACCGCGAAGGCGGCAAGCACGATCGGATCGCGGCCGGGAAAGCCGGCAGGCAGGGCAATGGCCACCACCAGCGTCACCAGCCCGCGCATACCGCACCAGCCGACCAGCACGGCGCCGCCAAATGTCGGCAAATCCCGCTTTCTGTCTTCGCCGCCGAGACGGGCAAGCCATCGGATGATCGCCACATAACTCGCCACCCAGACGAGGCGCGCCGCGATGACGACAACCAGCACCGTTGCGGCAAACAGAAAGGCCTCGCCCTGCCCTCCGCCGGAAAGCCGGCCGACGATCGACCGTGCCTGCAGGCCCATCAGCACGAAAGCCAGCACGTTGAGAACGAACACCGCCGACTCCCAGACCGAATAGGTGCTGACACGGCGTCTCGCCGACATGCGGCGCGGTGCACTGCGCGCAATCGTGATGGCGTAGACGACGATGGTGATGATGGCGGAAAGACCGAGCTTGTCGGCCAATATCCATACGCCGAATGTCCCGGCGAACTGCACCACGGTACTGCTCGCCGCATCCTCGATGCGGGTCAGCGTCAAGAGCGAGAGGCGGCCAAGCAGATAACCGGCAATCAGGCTGCCGATCGTTGACAGCAGGATCACCGGAATGGCGTTGCTCAGCATGATCGAGCCGAGTGCTGCCGAAACCGCCAGCCGGTAGATCAAGAGCGCGGTGGCATCATTGAGCAGGCTTTCGCCCTGCAGGATGGCGGTGATGCGGTGCGGCACCTTGAATTGCCCGAGAACGGCACTCGCCGCCACCGCATCCGGCGGCGCGACGATGGCGCCGAGCGCGATCGCCGCGGCGATCGGCAGGCCGGCCATCTTCCAGCCGACGAAGGCAACCACGACAGTGGTGAAGACGACGGCGCCAAGCGCCAGCAGCAGCAACGACAGCCGGTAGCGCTTCAGGTCGCGCAGCGACGTGTCATAGGCAGCATCGAGAAGCACCGGCGCGATGAACAGCGCAAGCGCCAGTTCCGGATCGATCTCGATCATCGGTGCGCCAGGCACGAAGGCGATGCCGACCCCGGCCAGGGCCAGCAGGGACGGATAGGGGACTTCCAGCCGCCGCGACAGCGCCGTCAGCGCGACAGCCGTCAAAAGCAGGACAAGGGTGAGTTCAAAAAGGGCCATGGCTCATCGTAGCGGCGAAGAGCGACTGTTGGCAGTACCCCTCGGCAGGATACTGTTGATTGTCGAAGCCTTGGCCGGCCGTGGGATTTAAAAGTGACCAACTGAGGGGCGGCGCCGACGGTTGGTCATCGCAGACATCGAATCCACGGTATCGAGGGTTGCGAGCATCGACGATCAAGATGCGTTGTTCGGCGCATTGAGACCGCCGCGGAATGACGTTCGCTTCGCTAGTGCAAGACCAGCATGTCGCCCGACGAGAACGAAATCTCGGCCTTCTCGCCGACGGCCGGCGGCGGCGTCGCCGGGCTGTTGAACGTATCGAGCGACACCGTGTTGCCGCCGATGCCGACACGAACCCGGATCACCGAGCCGAGGAAGTGCACTTCGGATATCTCGCCGGACAGGCTGGAATCGCGGCCGGGCTGGCGGCCGAGCGAAATCGCCTCGGGCCGCAGCGCCAGCGACAGCGTGTCGCCGGACTTCGAGCCGTTGAGCTTGCCCTTGAGCGAGACTTCCTGCGTGTTGACCTGAACCGTGCCGGCCGCGGCATCGGTGACCTTGCCTTCGAGCACATTGAGCGTGCCGACGAAATTGGCGACGAATTTGGTCGCCGGCCGGTTGTAGATCTCGAACGGCGTGCCGACCTGCTCGGCCTTGCCGCCATACATGACGGCGATGCGGTCGGAGATCGACAGCGCCTCTTCCTGGTCATGCGTGACGAAGATGGTGGTGATGCCGAGCTTCTTCTGGATCGAGCGGATTTCCTCGCGCAGCGACACGCGCACCTTGGCGTCGAGCGCCGACAGTGGCTCGTCGAGCAAAAGCAGCTTCGGCTTCGGCGCGATCGCGCGCGCCAGCGCGATGCGCTGCTGCTGGCCGCCCGAGAGCTGGTAGGGATAACGGTCGGCCATCTGCGGCAGCTTGATCATGTCGAGCATCTCGGCGACGCGCTTGTCGGCATCGGCCTTGTTCATGCCGGCAACCTTCAGCCCGAAGGCGATGTTCTGCGCCACGGTCAGGTTGGGAAACAGCGCGTAGGCCTGGAAGACCATGCCGACATTGCGCTGGTTGGGCTTCAGCCGGGTAATGTCCTTGCCGGCGACGACGATCTTGCCGGCGCTCGGCTCCTCGAAGCCGGCGACCATACGCAGGACGGTGGTCTTGCCGCAACCGGACGGTCCGAGGAACGAGACGAACTCGCCCGGCTCGACATCGAGGCTGAAGTCCTGGACCACGGTGTTGGAACCGTAGGACTTTCGCACGTGCTGGATGGACAGGAATGGCTCGGCCATGGCTTTTCTCTCAGGTCAATTCGGGCGGTTCGACGACTTCGGCGCGAACCGGGACAGGATCTGGATGAGCGACATACAGCCCCAGGTAATGGCGAAGGCGATGATGGCAAGGGCTGCCGGTTCATAGGCGCGGTTCGCACCGATGTTCTGCAGGTACGGCCCAAAGGCCGGGCGGTTGAGCAGGCTGGCCATGGTGAACTCGCCGATGACGATGGCGAAGGTCAGGAAGGCGCCCGACAGCACGGCGATCAGCACATTGGGCAGGATGACGCGGCCGATGATCGTACCCCAGCCGGCGCCCAGGATCTGCGCTGCTTCCGTCAAGGTCCGCACGTCTATGGTGCGCAGCCCGGTATCGACGGCACGATACATATAGGGCAGCGCCAGCGTTGCATAGCCGATGACCAGCAAGGCATTGGCGCCCATGTTGCTGCCAAGGAACGGCAGCGGCGAATTCGAACCGTACATCCTGATATAGCCGAAGACGATGACGATGGCGGGAATGACCAGCGGCAAGAGCGTGATGAACTCGACGATTGGCCTGAGCTGCGGCAGACGCAGCCGGATCCAGTAGGCCGCCGGCACGACGATCAGCACACCAAGGATGATGGTGAAGATCGCGGCGACCACCGAATACAGGAAGGTCGACTGGAAGCGCGCGTCGCCCAGCACGATCTGATAGGCGTCGAAGGAATGGACGCCGCGGCGCATGCGCAGCGAGAATTCGACCGTCGCCATCAGCGGAATGAAGAAATACGCCGCGCCGACGATGAAGACTACCCAGGCCCAGAATTTTCCCGACTTCATTTCAGCCACCTTTCGGAGCGAGTCCGGAACCAGATGTAGAAGACATTGGCCAGGCCCGTGATGACGATCATGCCGAAGGCGATGGCGTAGCCGAGCTGCGGATTGTGCAACACGTCGCCATTGATCTGCGAGTAGAGCTTGATGGGGACGATGTTGAGCGCCGGGCCGGCAAACGCGTAGGCCGTGGCAATGGCGCCAAAGGCATTGGCGAAGAGAAGAATGACGGTGCCAAGGAAGCTCGGCCATATCACCGGGATAACCACCATGCGCCAATACTGCGCCTGCGTGGCGCCGAGCGTGGCGGCGGCCTCGCCCCATTCCTTCTTCAAACCGTCAATGGCCGGCACGATGATGACCACCATCAGCGGGATCTGGAAGAACAGATAGACCGCGATCAGACCCGATGTGGTGAGGAAATTGAAGCCCATCGCGTAGATGTTGACGTTGAGGACATCACGCAGAAGCGTCGTGACGATGCCGACGCGGCCCAGCGTGGCCAGGAAGGCGAAGGCCAGAGGCAAGCCGGCGAAATTCGAGGCGACTCCGGAGAAAGTCAGGGTCGCGGAGCGCGTCCAGCTTGGCAGTCCGCCGCGCACGATGGCGATAGCTATTGCCAGCCCGGCAAACGCGCCTATGATGGCCGACCAGAAACTGATCTTGATCGAAACCCAGTAGGAACTGCTGATCGACGGATCGCTGACCAATTGCAGGATATTGTCGAAGGTAAGCCGACCATCACTGTTCTGGAAAGCCCCGATCACGAGATAGATCGTGGGCAGGATTAGGAACATCAGCGCGAAGATGAAGAAGGGCGCCACGCCGATCCATTGCGTCGGCAGGCGAAATGCGGTCGCCTCGTTGGGCGGCGCGGGCTTGGAGGCAATTGTTCGATTTGAAAGCGTAAGATCGGTCATGCGCCGGCTACCGTCTTCGAGGAAAGGCCGGGCGGCCTTGCGACCGCCCGGGTGGATTTCAAGTGCTACTTGACGTTGGCGCCGACAACGGCGTCCCAGTTCTTGCTGATGGCTTCCTTGGCCTTGCCCTGCTCGTCGAGCGTCGGGAACGCGGCGGCGGCATAGGACTCCGCCGGCGGCAGCTTGGCCAGCACATCCGCCGGGATCTTGCCGTTCTTGGCGAGATCGTTGAAGCGGATCGGGTGGCAATAGCCCTTCAGCCAGCCGATCTGGCCTTCGTCGGAATAGAGGTATTCCATCCACAGCTTGGCTGCGTTCGGGTGCGGCGCGAAGGCGCTGATCGCCTGCACGTAGACACCGGCGACGACGCCCGTCTTCGGCACGATGACGTCGACGGGCGGGTTGCCCTTCAGCGTGTCGCGGCCAGCGAGCGCGTTGTAGTCCCAGTTGATCAGGATCGGCGTCTGGCCCTGGGCGAGCGTTGCCGGCTTGCCGACGACCGGGACGAAGTTGCCGGCGGCGTTGAGCTTCTTGAAGAAGTCGAGGCCAGCCTTGCCGGCGGCTTCACCGGCAGCGGCGCCGGTCGACAGGCCAGAGGCGTACACCGCCTGGATGGCCTGGTTGGAAGCGCGCGGATCACCGGCAACGGCGACAGCGTTGGCGAATTCCGGCTTCAGGAGATCGGCCCAGTCCTTCGGCGACTCCTTGATCAGGTCCTTGTTCACCATGAACGACAGAACGCCGTAATAGTCGCCGTACCAGGCGCCGTCGGCATCCTTGGCGCTGTCCGGGATCGAGGCCCAGGTCGACACCTTGTAAGGCATCAGAAGGCCGTCCTTCTTGGCGGTCGGGCCGAAGGACAGGCCGACGTCGATGACGTCGGGAGCCTGCGGGCCCTTGTTGTCCTTGTTGGCCTTGATCGCCTCGACCTCGTCGCCGGAGCCGGCATCGGGGTTGAGTTCGTTGATGGTGATCCCCGGATACTTCGCCTTGAAGCCGGCGATGACGTCGCCGTAACCGCACCAATCGTGCGGCAGCGCGATGGTGGTGAGCTGGCCTTCAGCCTTCGCGGCCTTGACGAGATCGTCCAGCGAAGCCGCGGACGAAATCACCGACGACACCATCAGGGTCGCGGCCGAAAGGGAAAGCACTTTCCCCGTGAATTTGAACATATGTTCTCTCCGTTGAACTGACGCCGTTGGACGCCTGCGATGCGGTATCGTTTTCGTGTGACAGCCAGATGAAGGCTTTATGAAACCATTGGCCGGCAGCAGAAAAAGTTAACTCTTTTTAACGGGCTGTAGCAATTAGCCATCACTTATTTTTCCGGCTAATCACTTTCCGCCTTGCATTTCATCCTTTCCCCCTTGGTTGCCCTGATTTTCCAGATCAATTTCTGGCGATGACGAGACCGTCAGATCGTGCCGGCGATAGCGTTTTCCAGCAGCGTCAGCGCCGCCTTCTTGGTCAGCTTGACCGGGTTGCCGCCGGCTGTCGGATCGACCACCGCCATGTCGGCGATCAGCGCCTTGCGCTTCTTGTCCATGTCGAGCCCCTTGATCAGGCCCGGCAGCGCGTGCGGCACCTTCAACTCCTTGCGCAGCTTGATGATCGCCTTGGCGAAGCCGTCGAAGCCGCCCTTGATCCCGCAATAGGCGGCGAGCCGGGCGATACGCTCCTCGATGGAGTCACGGTTGAAGGCGAGCACATAAGGCATGAACACCGCATTGGTCATGCCGTGATGGGTGTCGTAGAGCGCGCCGATCGGGTGCGACAGCGAGTGGATGGCACCCAGCCCCTTCTGGAAAGCGGCGGCGCCCATGGCGGCCGCGCTCATCATATGGGCGCGCGCGACCAGGTCCTTGCCGTTGGCATAGGCCTTCGGCAGGTTCTCGAACACCAGCCGGATGCCCTCCACCGCGATGCCGTCGGCCATCGGATGGTAACCCGGGGCGCAATAGGCTTCGAGGCAGTGGGCAAGCGCATCCATGCCGGTGCCGGCGGTGATGAACGCGGGCATGCCGACCGACAGTTCGGGATCGGCGATGACGATCGCCGGCAAGAGCTTCGGATGGAAGATGACCTTCTTGGTGTGCGTCTCCTCATTGGTGATGACGCCGGCGCGGCCGACTTCCGAGCCGGTGCCGGCCGTGGTCGGGATGGCGATGATCGGCGCGATCGCATCCGAATTGGCGCGCGTCCACCAGTCGCCGACATCCTCGAAATCCCATACCGGCCGCGTTTGGCCGGCCTGGAAGGCGACCAGCTTGCCGAGATCGAGCGCCGAGCCGCCGCCGAAGGCGATGACGCCGTCATGCTTGCCCTTCTTGAACACGGCGATGCCCGCGGTGAGGTTGGAATCGACCGGGTTCGGCTTCACCTCGGAAAACACGCCGTAAGGCACTTTGGCATCGTCGAGGATCTTCAGCGTCGAAGCGACGACCGGCAGTTTCGCCAGGCCCGGATCGGTGACGAAGAGCGGCCGCTTGATACCGGTGGCCGCAAGCACCTCTGGGAGTTCCTTGATGCGCCCGGCGCCGAAGCGGACGGTGGTGGGGTAGTTCCATTTGGAGATCAGCTTGGACATTTTTTGTCTTTCGAAAAATCAGATGGCTTCGCGCAGGTGGAAGGATTTCGGCCGGGTCAGATTGTCGTAGCCGATGGCCGACAGTCCCGCGCCCTTGCCGGTGTCCTTGACGCCAGTCCAGACCAGCGCCGGATCGAGGTAGTCGCAGCGGTTCATGAACACGGTGCCGGTCTCGACGCGGTTGCCGATCGCCACCGCATGCTCGGTATCGCGCGTCCAGATCGAGGCGGTCAGCCCATAGGCGCTGTCGTTCATCAGCGCGATCGCCTCCTCGTCGTTGCGCACCTTCATGATGCCGACGATCGGGCCAAAGCTTTCCTCGCGCATGACGCTCATCTGGTGGTCGACTTCGGTCAGCACTTCCGGCGCCAGATAGGGCGAACCGGCCTTGTCGTCAGTCACCTTCATGTTGATGTGCGCCTTGGCGCCCTTGCGCAGCGCTTCGGCCTTCTGCTCGCGGATCAGGTCGGCGAAACGCGCTTGCGCCATCGGCCCCATCGTCGTCGCCTGCTCCAGCGGATTGCCCACGACATAGTTTTTCGTCTCGGCGATGAAGCCCTCGACGAACTCGTCATAGACCTTCTCGTGCACGTAGACGCGTTCGATGCCGCAGCAGCACTGGCCGGAATTGTAGAAGGCGCCGTCGACCAGATTGGCAACCGCATGGTCCATCTTGGCGTCGGGCAGCACATAGGCCGGGTCCTTGCCGCCAAGCTCGAGGCCGAGCGTCATGAAAGTGCCGGCCGCCGCCTTTTCGATGGCGCGGCCGCCGCCGACCGAACCGGTAAAGTTCACATGATCGATCTTGCCTGAGCCGAGCAGCTTTTCGGTCTGCGCGTGGTTGAGCACGACATTCTGGAAAACGCCCTTTGGCAGGCCGGCTTTGTCGAAGGCTTGCTGAAAACGCTCGCCGACGAGCAGCGTCTGTGCGGCATGCTTGAGGATGACGGCATTGCCGGCCATCAGAGCCGGCACAATGGTGTTGACGGCGGTCAGGTAAGGATAGTTCCACGGCGCGATCACCATGACGACGCCGAGCGGATCCTTCTTCACATAGCGGCGAAACCCATCCTTCGGATTTGAGGCCGGCACGGATTTCAGCGCCTGCTCGGCGATCTCGACCATGTAATTGGTGCGTTCCTTGACACCGCTGAACTCACCGCCATAGCGCACCGGACGCCCCATCTGCCAGGCGATCTCAGGCACGATCTCGTCGGTCATCGCCACCAGCGCTTCGAGCATCGCGAGAATGTACTTGCCGCGCTCGACGATCGGTACCTGCGCCCACTTCTCCTGCGCCGCCTTGGCGCGCTCGACCGCGGCGTTGACCGCCTGGTCCGTTGCCACGGGACGCTCGGCGTAGATCGAGCCATCGATGGGGGATTTCAACTTGACCGTTTCGGTCATTCCTTCAGTCCTCGCGCTTCATGAAATCTTGATTTTTGACGCCGCCCGCCCTTCAGACGATGGCCAAGGGCGGCGAAGCCGACATAGTTTAGTACCGCTCGAACCCCCTGTGCAGTTCCCAATCCGTAATGCGGCGGTCGTATTCGAACTGCTCCCACTTGGCGGTGTGGACATAATGTTCGAGCACGTCCTCGCCGAGCGCCTGTTTCAGCATCTTCGACTTGGCCAGCGTCTCGGTGGCGTCGCGCAGCGTCTTCGGGATTTCGGGCAGGCGCGAAGCCTGATAGGCGTCGCCGACGAACGGCTTCTGCAGTTCGAGCTTCTCGTCGATGCCGGCAAGGCCGGCGGCGATCAGCGCCGCGAAGGCGAGATAGGGGTTCAGGTCGGCGCCGCCGATGCGGCATTCCATGCGGATGCCCTTGGTGCCCTCGCCGCACAGGCGGAAGCCGGCGGTGCGGTTGTCCTCGCTCCACATGATCTTGGTCGGCGCGAAGGTGCCGGCCTGGAAGCGCTTGTAGGAGTTGATGTAGGGCGCCAGGAACCAGGTGAACTCCTTGGCGTATTTCAACTGCCCCGCCGCCCATTGCTGGCCGAGCGTCGACAGCGTCCAGTCGGCCTTCTTGTCGAAGAACAGCGGCGTCTTGCCGTCGGCGCTCCACAGCGAATTGTGGATGTGGCTGGAGTTGCCGGCGAGCCCGTAATTGTACTTGGACATGAAGGAAATGGCCTTGCCCTCGGACTCGGCGATCTCCTTGGCGCCGTTCTTCAGGATGACGTGGCGGTCGGCCATGTCGAGCGCCTCGGCATAGCGCACATTGATCTCTTCCTGGCCCGGGCCCCACTCGCCCTTGGAATTCTCGATCGGGATGCCGGCCGCCTCCATCTCGTTGCGAAGCCGGCGCATGACGCCTTCTTCCTTGGTGGTGATGCCGATCTGGTAGTCGCCGATATAGGGCGAGGCGGT
Organism: Mesorhizobium sp. B2-4-19; assembly: GCF_006441315.1. Classification (NCBI taxonomy): domain Bacteria; kingdom Pseudomonadati; phylum Pseudomonadota; class Alphaproteobacteria; order Hyphomicrobiales; family Phyllobacteriaceae; genus Mesorhizobium; species Mesorhizobium sp. B2-4-19. The sequence continues at coordinate 55,884 of NZ_VFUV01000008.1, forward strand.
GTCGAGGCCCTGCCAGTGTTTCTTGCGGGCCGAATCGTAGGTCTCGTTGAACAGGTAGAATTCGAGCTCGGACGCGAAATAGCCGATATAGCCGCGCTCGGAGAGCCGCTTGACCTGTTTCTTCAGGATGGCGCGCGGCGAGTGCGGCAGATCGTCATGGGTATGGTGATCGAGCACGTCGCAGATCACCAGTGCGGTCTTCTCCAGCCACGGAATGCGCCGCAGCGTGGCCAGGTCCGGCTTCATGACGAAATCGCCATAGCCCTTGGACCAGCTTGCCGCCTTGTAGCCAGGCACCGGCTCCATATCGATGTCGGCGGCCAGGAGATAGTTGCAGCCATGCGTTTCGTCATGGGCGGAATCGACGAAGTACTGCGCCAGGAAGCGTTTTCCCGCCAGCCGCCCCTGCATGTCGACGATGCAGGCCAGCACCGTATCGATCTCACCGCTGGAGACCGCCTTCTTCAACTGATCGAACGAGAAATTTCCGGCCATTCCTGAGGCACTCCAGCGCTTGGCGTTTCGGGCTTGTCACATTGAACGGGAACAAAAAACCGTGGCGAGCGAACCCGCCACGGTTTTGATTGCCTGTTTAGGCGGATTCGCCGACGGCCTTTTCGGCCGCAGCGATGTTCGCCCTGCGCTTGGCGATTGCAGCCTCGCCGATGGGCGGCCCCTGGAAGCGCCGGTTTTCAACGGCGAACCACAAAACGACGAGCAGAACGATCAATCCGATCGCATAGTTGATCAGAATGTCAAACGGCGGTTGGATGCCGGCATACATCAACACCAGAACACCAAGCACGGTGATGACGGCAAACGGTTTTGACCAGATGCCGAGCCGGAACGGTCCGAATTCGGTCCAGCTCTTTCCTTCCGCAAGAAGTCCGGCTGCGATCGGCATGGCATAGGAGACATAGAGGAAGAGAGCGCAACCAGCTGCGAGCGCCGCGAAAGCCGGCGAATAGAGCGTAGCGGCAATCGACAGCACAACACCGAGCCAGATGGCCGGGACGGGCGTGCGCCAGGTCGGCGAAACCTGCTTCCACAGCGATGACCCCGGCAGACCGCCGTCACGCGAGAAAGCAAAGATCATGCGCGAGGTCGAAGTGAGCCCGGCCAGCGCGCATAGATAGTTCGACAGCACGATGGCGATGCCGAGCAGAGCCTTGAGCCAGGTTGGCGCCGGCAGATTGTTGAACAGGTTGAACCAGGCATTGCCGCCATCCTTGGCTGTCGCCACGAGATCGGGGCTGGCAAGGACGAAGGAAACCGCCATGACAAAACCGAAGACGAGAGACCAGAGGACCGCGTGGATCATGCCTCTGGGCACCGCGACGCGGGCATTGTGCGTTTCCTCGGCGGTATGCGCCGACGCGTCGAAGCCGGTGATGGTATAAAGCGGGTAGAGAAGGCCGATGAGGAAGGCCACGAGCGCCGTACGGGCCGTCGGAACATAGCCACCGCCGAGATCGCCGGTCGTGTTCACGAAAGTCGTCAGCCGCGCAAGATCGAAGCCATGCGCGCCCCAGATCAGGAAGGTCAGCGTCAGCACGACCGCGACAACGAGGATGAGATAGCCGGAAAAGTCGGTCAACATTGTCGTCGTTTTGATGCCGAGATGATTGAAGAGGCCTTGGGTGACGGTAATCAAGACGACTGCCGTCGTCTGCTGCCAGAAGCCCCAGGTCGACGTGTCCCAACCGAAGATCGGACCCGCGACGAGCCCCTGAAACAGCAAGTAGACGCCGACATTCACCGAAGCGACGACGAAGATTAGGCCGAGCAAGTTGATCCAAGCCGTGGCCCAGCCCCAGCCGCGTCCGCCGAGGATTGAGGACCAGTGATAGAGGCCGCCGGCTGTCGGATAGGCTGATCCAATCTGGCCGAGAGAAGCCGCGACCACGAGCGCAAAGACGCCGCCGATGACCCAGCCGATGGTCGCCTCGAAACCGCTGCCAGTAGCCATGGCCAGCGGGAATGACGTGATGCCGCCGGCCAGGATGCAGATGATCGAGAAGGAGATGGCAAAGTTCGAGAAGCCGCCCATGCGGCGAGCCAATTCCTGGGCGTAGCCCATACTGTGAAGGATTTTTACGTCCTCCGACTTGTCTGTGTGATCAGGTGTTGCCATGTTCGAGTTCCCCTGTTGGTTCTTAGCTGGCCGATTGAAATGACTTGCCGACTACGCTTGGTCTTGAGCCCCTGGCCTCCTCGGGCTCCAGATTCGAAAATATGCCGGTGAGCAGATCCGCCCATTTCCGCTGCCCGGTCTCACCGGAGATTTCATCGTTGCGGATTTCGATCATCGCGCAGGGCAACCCGCGCGAGCGCGCATGCCGTTCCAGCGTGAAATAGACGCGATCGGCCGGCGAATAGGGCTCGTTGACGCCGACGGTGATGCCGGCAAGCCGCTTGAGCGCCGATATCAGCGGCGACGCCAGCCGGCGATCCTCGTCATGGATGATGCCGATATGCCAAGGCCGGTCGCGGCCCTTGTAGACTGGTGTGAAGGAATGCACGGACACCAGCCGGGTCTCCTGGCCGCGCGCCAGCCGTTCCTCGACGATGCGTTCGATGGTGCCGTGAAATGGCTGCCATGACAGGGCGATCCGTGCCGCGCGCTGCTTTTCCGACAGGCCGGCGTTGCCCGGTATGGCCGTCGTCTCGCTGATCGGCGGCACGAGGTCCGGCGCGTCGAGCGGCCGGTTGCAGTCGATGACGAGGCGCGAAATGCGGGTTTCGACCAGCGTCGCATCGAGCGCTTGCGCCATGCGCGTTGCCACCGGCAGCGCGCCTGGATCCCAGGCGATGTGGCGGGACAGGTCTTCGGCGGCAAGGCCGAGCGTGCCGAATTCGGCGGGCAGGAAATTGGAGGCGTGGTCGCAGGTCAGCACGAAGGGGCTCGATCCGCCCGGGTTCGTCACCCTCACGGTATCGGACGATGCAAGGCTGGCCGGCCGTGCTTTCTCCATAGTCTGCCGTCCCCGGGGAGCGCTGTATCGTATGTTACGTATTTTGCCTCATTGCGTCCCTACGGATGATTTCATACAGTTTACCAGGCTTTGTCAAATGCGATCTCATGGACCAGGCCAAGGGGTGGGGGAAAAGATGATTTCCAGCATTGCCGAACTGATCGCCGACCGCATCGGCACGATGCCGGCCGGCGAAAGGCGCGCGGCGCAGACGCTGATCGCCAGCTATCCGATGATCGGCCTGAAGACGGTCGCCGAATTCTCGACCGCGGCCGGCGTCTCCTCGCCGACGATCCTGCGCTTCGTGGCCCGGCTCGGCTTCCAGAACTATCCGGAGTTCCAGTCGAGCCTGCAGGACGAATTGGCGGCGCAGCTGCAGTCGCCGGCAATACGAACGCTCAACCCGCCCTCGCCCGGCGGCGGCACGGTCTCGCCTATGCTGGAAGCGACGCTCGACAATATGCGCGAGACCTTCCGCCACCTCTCCGACAAGCAGCTGGCGGACATCGCGACACGGCTTGCCGACCGGCGTGGCAAGACATTCCTCATCGGCGGCCGCTTCACCGATCCGCTGGCGCGCTACATGGCCGCCCACCTTGCCGTCATCCAGCCCGACGTCTTTCACCTCGCCGGCCAGGAGAGCATGTGGCGCGACCGGCTGATCGACATGGGCAAGCGCGACGTGCTGGTGATCTTCGACATCCGGCGCTACCAGGACAGCCTCGTCCGCTTCGCCGAGAAGGCGCATCAGCGCGGCGTCCAGATCGTGCTGTTCACCGACCAGTGGCTGTCGCCGATCGCCCGGTTTGCCCGCCATGTCATCGCCGGACGAACGGCGGTGCCTTCCGCATGGGATTCCTCGGCCGCGCTCTTCGTCGTCGCCGAAACGCTGATCGGCGCCGTCACCAGACAGCTCGAGGCCGACGGCGCCCGGCGCATCCGCGAGATGGAAGGTCTGCGTTAGCAAGGTCACCGGCCAATCGCATCCGCCCCAGGCGGGCATCTCGAATTCACGTTACCGAGATTTAATGTGCACGATAGCGTGATAATTGCCATAAACCGGTGATACCGGGATGTGGCGTGGCCGGCTTTCGCCGCCAGCCCGTATCGTCGCTGCATCCGCTTCCGCCTGGAGCCGGCAGGCGATTCTTGCCGCTGGAGTGTCGATGCCGAGCTGGAAACAGATTGTCCTTGCGTTTGTGATCGTGGTCGCGGCAGCGGCTGCGTGGGCGCGCTTCTACCCCGACGCTCCGCAAGTGCTGGCGCGTTGGGGCATCGACTGGGCTTATGGCGCGACACCTCCGGCGCAGGACACGGCGGCGGCTGGCCCTCGGCAGGCGGGGCGCAGCGGCCCCCGGATTGCCACCATCGTTGCATCGCCGGCCGCCTCGGCTGTCATCAACGACCGCCTGCAGGCGATCGGCACCGGCCGCGCCAACGCCGCGGTGACCGTCAATCCCTACAGTTCCGGCCGCCTTGCCGAATTGCTGGTCGAATCCGGCAGCCATGTCGACAAGGGACAGATCATCGCGACGCTCGATTCCGAGACCGAGATCATCGCGCAGAACCGGGCCAAGCTCGCCTTGCAGGATGCGCAGTCCAAGCTCGACCGCGTCAAATCGCTGCGCGCCTCCAATGCCGCGACGCCGGTCGCGGTGGCCGATGCAGAGGTGGTTCTGGCGGGCGCCAAGCTGGCGCTGCAGGACGCCGAGCTTGCGCTGCAGCGCCGCTCCATTTTGGCGCCGATATCGGGCACCGTCGGCATCCTGCCGATCTCGGCCGGCAACTACGTGACAAACCAGTCGGCCATCGCCACGCTCGACGACCGCTCCTCGATCCTGGTGGATTTCCAGGTGCCCGAGCGCTTCGCCGCCGCCGTCAAGGTCGGCGCGCAACTGACGGCGACGCCGATCGCCAATCCGAGCAGCGCCTATACCGGCACGGTCTCGGCCATCGACAACCACATCGACGAGAAGAGCCGCACGCTGCTGGTCAAGGCCAAGATCGCCAATCCCGCCGATTCGCTGCGCGCCGGCATGTCGTTCTCCATCACCATGAAATTCCCTGGCGAGACCTACCCGGCCGTTAGCCCGCTGGCGATCCTGTGGGGCTCGGACGGCGCCTATGTCTGGCAGATCGAGGACGGCAAGGCCAAGCGCGTGCCGGTGCGCATCGTCCAGCGCAACACCGAGACCGTGCTGATTGATGCGGAGATCGCCAGCGGCGACATGGTGGTCACCGAAGGCACGCAGAGCGTCAGCGAGGGCGGCGAGGTCCGCATCGCCGGCCAGGAGCAGCGCGCCGCCAACACCGCCGAAGGCTCATGACCGGACCCGTCAACGCCGCCAGCGATACCGGCTTCACCGCGCTGTTCATTCGCAGGCCGGTCATGGCCTTCGTGCTCAACGTCCTCATCGCCGTTGCCGGCCTCGCGGCCTTCTACGGCGTCGAGATCCGCGAACTTCCGGACGTCGACCGCGCCGTGGTCACCGTTTCCACCACCTTCCAGGGTGCCGCGGCCGAAACCGTCGACCGCGAGCTGACCGACACGATCGAAGGCGCCGTTGCCCGGGTCTCCGGTGTCAAGTCGATCTCGTCTTCCTCCTCGTTCGGCCAGAGCCGCGTCACGATCGAATTCAACGACGGCGTCGACCTCAACGTTGCGGCCTCCGACGTGCGCGATGCCGTCGGCCGCGTCGCCAACCAGATACCCGACACCGCCGATCCGCCTCGCATCGTCAAGGCCGATGCCAATTCCGATGCGGTGATGCGGCTGGCGGTGACATCGGACAGCATGTCGGTCCAGGACATGACCGTGGTGGTGCAGGACCAGATCGAGGACGAACTGGCAGCCGTGCCCGGCGTCGCGGACGTCCAGGTCTATGGCGACCGCGACAAGATCTTCCGCATCGACGTCGACCAGAACAAGCTCGCCAGCCTCGGCTTCACCGTGGCCGACCTCCGGACAGCCCTGGCGTCGGTCGCTTTCGACTCCCCTGCCGGATCGATCACCACGACCAACCAGGACCTGATCGTCCGCACGACGGCGGACGTGACCACGCCCGGGGAATTCGAAAGCATCATCATCGGCGGCACGACGCGCATCCGCGATGTCGCCACCGTCACGCTCGGCCCCGATGTCGGCCAGACCACACTGCGTTCCGATGGCAAGACCGGCATCGGCATCGGCATCATCCGCCAGGCGGAATCGAACACTTTGGACATCTCGACCGGCGTCCAGGCCGCCGTCGCCAAGCTGCAGGAAAACCTGCCCAAGGGCATGGCGATCAAGATCACCAGCGACGACGCCGTCTTCGTCAAGGGCGCGGTCCACGAGGTCGAGATCGCGCTCGGCCTGTCGGTGACCATGGTGCTGATCGTCATCTACATCTTCCTGCTCGACTGGCGCGCCACGCTCATCCCCGGCCTGTCGATGCCGGTCGCCATGATCGGCACCATCGCCGCCATCTATCTGGCCGGCTTCTCGGTCAACATCCTGACGCTGCTCGCCATGGTGCTGGCGACGGGCCTTGTCGTCGACGACGCCATCGTGGTGCTTGAAAACATCGTGCGACGGCGCAACGAGGGCATGGGGCCGCGTGCAGCCGCCGTGCTCGGCGCGCAGGAAGTGTTTTTCGCCGTCGTTGCCACGACGCTGACGCTGGTCGCCGTCTTCGTGCCGATCTCCTTCCTGCCCGGCCAGACCGGCGGCCTGTTCCGCGAATTCGGCTTCGTGCTTGCCATGTCCGTGCTGCTGTCCTGCGTGGTGGCGCTGACGCTTTGCCCGATGCTCGCCTCGCGCATGCTGACGGGCGCCTCGCTCCACCACGAGGGTGGCCACGGCATGGGCGCCCGTATCGGCGGCGTGCTGAATACCGCCTACAAGCGCGCCCTGCACGCTTGCCTCGATGCGCCCTGGATCGTGGTTCTGATCGCGGTGCTGTTTGCCGGCACTGCCTTCACCCTGTTCGGCACCATCCGCCAGGAACTGACGCCGACCGAGGACCGCGCGGCCGTGCTGTTGCGCATCAATGCGCCGCAAGGCGTCAGCCTCGATTACACAACGCAGCAGATGCAGAAGATCGAGAAGCTGATCCAGCCGATGCGCGATTCCGGCGAGATCCGCTCGACCTTCGAGAATGCCGGCCAGAACGGCTCCTACAATTCCGGCTTCATGGTGATGACGCTGGCGCCCTGGAACGAGCGCAGCCGCAGCCAGCAGGAGATCATGGCCGAGATCAGCCAGCTGACCAAACAGGTGCCCAGCGTGCGCATCTTCCCGGTGCAGCCCAACAGCCTCGGCATCCGCGGCGCCGGCAACGGCCTGCAATTCGCGCTGGTCGGCAACGACCGCAAGGCGCTCGGCGACGCGGCGGTGAAGATCATCGCCGAGATGCAGAAGGATCCGCGCTTCCAGACGCCGCGCCTGTCGATCGATCCGACGCAGCCGCAGCTGGCCGTCGCCATCGACCGCGAGCGCGCCTCGGACCTCGGTATCGACATCACGGGGCTGGCCAACACCATGCAGGCCATGCTCGACGGCAACGATGTCGTCGACGTCTACATCGCCGACCGCAGCTATGGCGTGAAACTGGTCTCGACCACCAATCCGATCAACGATCCGACCGATCTGGAAAACGTCTTCCTGAAGACGGGAGACGGCCGCTTCGTGCCGATGTCGACCATAGCCACGCTGACCGAACGCGCCGTGCCGCCGTCGCTGTCGCGCGAACAGCAGCAGCCATCGGTGGCCATCACCTCCAACCTCTCGGGCAATTTCGCGCTTGGCGATGCGCTGAGCCACGCCGAAGAGATCGCCACGCCGCTCCTGCCACCGGGCAGCCGCATCCTGCCGCTGGCCGAAGCCGCCACGCTGGGCGAAACCAACAGCGCCATGGTCACCATCTTCGGCTTCGCGCTGGTCATCATCCTCCTGGTGCTGGCGGCCCAGTTCGAAAGCTTCGTCAGCGCCGTCATCATCATGGCGACCGTGCCGCTCGGCCTGGCCTGCGCGATCTTGGCCTTGCTGCTGTCGGGCACCAGCCTCAACGCCTACAGTCAGATCGGCCTGGTCCTCCTGGTCGGCGTGATGGCGAAGAACGGCATCCTGATCGTCGAGTTCGCCAATCAGTTGCGCGATCGCGGGCTCGGCGTGCGCGAGGCGATCGAGCAGGCCTCGACCATCCGCCTGCGGCCGGTGATGATGACGATGATCTGCACCATACTTGGCGGCGTGCCGCTGGTGCTGGCGGCGGGCGCGGGTGCCGAGGCACGCGTGGCGCTCGGCTGGGTCATCGTCGGCGGGCTGGGGCTGGCCACCGTCTCGACACTGTTCCTGACGCCGGTCGCCTACCTCCTGCTTGGCCGCTTCGTCACACCGAAGACCCACGAGGAAACACGCCTGAAGCGCGAGCTCGAGGAAGCCGCTTACGTCGGTGTGGAGCCGGCGGAATAGCTGCTATTTCAGCAACCGGCCTTCGATCGACCAGCGCGCGGCAAGGAAATTCAGCACCGCCGCCACGATGACACCGCCGATCTTCGCCGGCCACACGCCGACGATGCCGGCGAACAGTGCGATCGACAGGCTGGAGACGCCGAGCGAAATCAATGCCCCAAGCGAGACGAAACGCAGGAAGGCGTAATGCAGCCGGATGGCCTGGTTGCGCTCGAACGACCAGAAGCCGTTCGCCACGAAAGAGAAGATGACGGCGATCGACCATGAGATGACGTTGGCCGGCAGCGGCGGGACATGCAGCTTGAGCAACAGAAAAAAGCCGGCAAGGTCTATGGCCGTGTTCGCCAGTCCGACAATGGCAAAGCGCACGATCTTGCTGCCGGTCGAACGCCGGGGCTGGTCGGCGCCGCTCATCCCTTGCCGTCCATGATCTCGACGCCGGCGCGGGCGAGGCTCGCACCGAACGCGTCGGAGGCCAGCACCGCGTATTCCACCTCGCGCACGCCTTGCATCGGGTCGCGCGCCCGGAGCGTCTCGTCGACATGGCCGGGATGGCACATGAACAGGCCTCGTTCCGGCAGCGCCTCGAGGGCGGCCTGCAGAACCGGCGCGAACCGTTCGGGCTGCCGCCAGTCATAGATGCCGGCGAGCGGCTCGAAAAGGGTGAAGCCGGCGCGCGCCATCGAGCGGTTGAAGCCAGCGGCCACGGCGGCGATTGCCGCGACCTTCGGCGCGACGACGGCATCGCCCAGCGCCGGAGCGCCACGCAGCGCCGGCCGACGGCCGGCTTCGGGAAAACATTTCCGCAGCCATGTGCGCACGACAGGCAAGAAATGCACGTGCTGGTGCCCGTCGATGAAGTCGGGCTGGCGGCCAAGCGCCTCGACGAAGCGGCTGTGCTGCACGTCGAGCTCGGCATGGACATCGTGCTCGTCAATTTTGCCGCGCAGGATCGGCATTGCCAGCGAACGCAGCGGCGGCAGCCGGCCTTCCGGCGCCAGGCTCGACCGGCCGGTGACGGCCGGCTGATCGGTCAAGGTAAGATGCAGCCCGACCGCGACGCGGCCGCGCAACGGCTTTATAAGCGCAGCCGCATCACGCCATTCCGGAAAGCCCGTCATGCAGCTGGTGCCGGTCAGGCGGCCGCGATCGAGCAGGTCGAGAATTCCGGCGGAAACGCCGGGCGCCAGGCCGTAATCGTCGGCGATCAGGCGGATGCGCCGCGTCATGCGCCGGATGCGCCTGGTGGCCTGTCCGAAACGCCGCGCACGACATCGCGCACGATATAGACCGGGCGGTCCTTGCTTTCCGAAAGCGTGACCCAGACATATTCACCGATCAGGCCGAGCAAGGTGAGGTTGAGGCCGCCGAGCAGGACGACGGCGACCATGAGGCTGGGATAACCGGGAACGGCGATGCCGTAGAACAGCACCTCGAAGAACACCTTGGCTCCGTAGAGGATCCCCGCCAGCGCCGCCAGCATCCCACTCAGGCTGATGATGCGCAGCGGGATGACGGAAAAGGACGTAAACCCTTCCAGCGAGAAGGCGATCAGGTTGAGCCGGCTCCATTTCGACTTGCCGGTGACACGGTTTTCGGGCGAATAGGTTATGGCTTTCTGGCGGAAGCCGGCCCAGGCGAACAGGCCCTTGTTGAAGCGTCTTTTGTCACGCAGGCTGGTCAGCGCGCGCACCACGGCGCCACGCATGACGCGGAAGTCGCCGGCATTTTCTGGAATGTCGAAACGCTGGCTGCTGTTGATCAGGCTGTAGAACAGCTTCGCCAGTTGGCTGCGCCGCCAACTGGCCTCGCGGCGGTCGTTCTGTGCGTAGACGACGTCGATATCCGGATTATCCACCAGTTCGGCGATCATCTTCAGGCTGGTGTCCATCGAATGCTGGAGGTCGGCGTCCATGACCAGCGCCATGGCGCCCCGCGACTGGTCGAGGCCGGCGAGCACCGCGACCTCCTTGCCGAAATTGCGGCTGAGCCGCACGATCTCCCAGGAACCCGACAACGCTTGTGAAAACCGCTCGGCGCCATCGTCGCGGCTGCCGTCGTCGACCAGGATCTTGTGGACTTCCATGCCGAAACGCTGCGACACTTCGGCTTCGAGCTTGTCGAGCAATGCGGCAAAGGCCGATGCCGACTGCGCCTCGTTCAAGAACGGCGCGACGATATCGAGAACGGTCCGCGACTCAGCCATTTGCGACAGGCCTTTCATTCATCACCTTGTCTCGCGTCACCTTGCCTCGCGCTTTGGCCCAGAACCACCAGATCAGGGGACCGGCAACGAGGGTCACCGCGATCGGCCGGAACCAGGGGTACAGGAAATCATGGATGTGATGTTCGACGCCCGTCAATCCGGTCAGGAACAGCATCACGGACAGCACCGAAGCCAGGACACCGCCTCGTTCCTCGCGCCACAACAAGGCAACAGCGAGACCGGCCGGCACGGCGATCATGGCATAAGTGTTGGGCTCGACGCGCGGGTTGAAGACGCACATGTAGAACGTCGCCGCCAGGAAGATGGCGAGACCAGCCGTCCCGCGTTCGAGCTTGCGATCGAACCAGATGACGAATGAAAGCGTGAACAGGGCCATGACGATGCGCACGATGGTTGCGCCGAATTCCGGGAGGGGCAGCCCGATTGTGGTGAAGGGCGCCGTGAAGTCGGTGGGAACAAAGTGGCTGGTGTTGTCGACAGCCATCGAGGTCAGCATCCCGCCAAAAACACGATACTGGTCGTTGAGATAGCCCGCCGGCGCAAAGGCATAAGGCAGAGCGAGCACGAACAGCACCGCCAGCACCAGCACCGGTATCAGGCGAGGCCGCAGGGCTCCCGCCAGGAGCAGCATGATGATCGCGGTCGGTTTGGCGATGATGGCAACCGAAGCCCAGAAGAAGGTTTCGGCACGCCGCCCTTCGAGCGCCGACAAGGTGAGAAGCCAGCAGGCGCCGGTCAGCAGGATCGTCGCCTGGCCGTTACGGATCGCACCCAGCGCCATCGGCAAGGCAAGGAACAGGCCGAAGGAAAGCAGCCATGGCAATTCCCCGCCGCCGAGCCTGCGCACCTGCCGCATCGCGGCAAAGGTCAGCACCGCGAAACCGATGATATGCCACGCCAGTCCACCCAGATGCGGTCCGAGCTTGAGTATGGGAACATAGAGGGCGGCAAAGGCCGGGGCGTAGAGATATCCCATCTCGGACTGGATATTGTAGAGCGGCCGGCCGGCCAGGAATTCCTGACTGCCGTATCTGTAGGCCATCAACACCGAACGCGTGTCGGGCGACCACAGGATCATGGCAAGGACGACCAGGAACGCTCCCATCCACAGGCCAAGTCCCAGACGGTCGAAAACCGGCTTGGAAATCGTCATCAAAGGCACCCCACACATTCCGGAACAAGCCCTTGCCCGCACCGTCCGGCATTTCGATGGCGGCATATCACGGACAAAGCGAAGTGGCATAGGGGCTGAAAGACGCGGCCATCATCTCCGCGGGCCGCCGCGGATGGTTGGACGCCGCGGCTTCCGACCGGGAAGAACCTCTGAAGGGCCTCGTATTCGCGCCTCTGGCGTTGCTTCGAACAGCATCAAGGCCGAATGAAAACCTTGCCATTGGGCTTGGCCAGTTCCGCCGGCACCCGCGCCATCGCCTCGGCGAGCGGCACGATATCAGTCACATCGGTCGACCAGCGCCCGTCGGAAAAACGCTTCTGCGCCTCCTGGATCGCCGGACCACGCCGGTCTTTGAATTGCCGCATCCATTCGCTCAGCCAGAAGCCCTCGATATGCTTGTGTTGGAAGATCAGTTGGCCGGGCTCGCGGATGATGGTGGCGTCCGGGTCGAGCCGGCCGTAGATGATCCAGCGCGCCCGTTTCGGCATCGCATTGAAAATGGCAGAAGCCAGCGGCCCGGTGACCGCATCGAGGAAGATGCGCGGTTGCTCCGCCTTCATCACCTCGCGCAACGCAGCCTCGAAATCCGCCGCTTTCTCATTGAGCACATGGGCAGCGCCGATCTCCTTCAGCAGCACGATCTGCTCATCGCGGCGCACGGTGACGATAGGCCGGAACCCTTCTTCCTTGGCCAGCCCGATGATCAGCTTGCAAAGCTGGCTGGCGCCGGCGGTCATGACGAAGGCCTTTTCGCCCTCCTGCTTGACGATGTCGAACATGGCGATGGCGGTAATCGGATTGACGATCATCGCCGCGCCGTCCTCGTCGCGCACCGTATCGAGCAGCGGAATGCAGGCCGCCGCTTCGGCGACGGCATATTCAGCCCACGATCCCCAGTTGCTAAGGCCGGTGGCGAAGGCGATGCGCTTGCCGACGAGGCTTTTGGCATAGGGCTCGTCGCCGGCGGCGACGACCGTGCCGACACCCTCGAAGCCGGCTGGCCGGCCCTTGACACGCGGCTGACCGTACTGACCCTTGATGAAGGCGACATCGGATGGGTTGATCGAAGCCAGGCTGACCTTGATCAGCACCTGGCTCGGGCCCGGCGTAGGCACCGCGATGCGGCCCGGCTCGAGATAGGGCTTCATCGCCTCGAGCGCACTGCCGCTCGGCGTCTTGGTGTAGCCGTCGCCGACCAGGAGCAACGCCTTCATTTCGGAGGGGATGGTCATCGGTGACACTCCTTGTTGTTGGCAGAAGGCCATAGCGCAGGAGACCGAGCTCCTGCTCAGAGCTTCTCCTGCGTGTACTTCTTCAGCTCCGTCCGCGCCACCTGCCGGCGATGCACGGCGTCGGGCCCGTCGGCCAGGCGCAATGTCCTCAGATGCGTCCACGACCGCGCCAGCGGCGTGTCCTGGCTGATGCCTTGCGCGCCGAACATCTGCACCGCCTCGTCGGTGATCCTCAGCGCGACGCGCGGCGCGATGACCTTGATCTGGCTGATCCAGGGGGCAGCGGCGCGCGCATCGCCCTGGTCGATCATCCAAGCCGCCTTGAGGCAGAGCAGCCGGGCCATCTCGATCTCCATGCGGCATTCGGCGATCATGTCGAAATTGGCGCCGAGTTTCGCCAGCTTCTGGCCGAAGGCCTCGCGGCGCACGGAGCGCTGGCACAGCATCTCCAGCGCCATCTCGGCCTGGCCGATGGCGCGCATGCAGTGATGGATGCGGCCGGGACCGAGCCGCCCTTGCGCGATCTCGAAACCCCTGCCCTCGCCGAGGATCAGGTTCGAGGCGGGAACACGCACATTGTCGAAGCGCAGGTGCATATGGCCATGCGGCGCGTCGTCGTCGCCATAGACCTGCATGGCCCGAACCTTGGTCACCCCCCTTGTGTCCGTAGGCACCAGGATCATCGAATGGCGACGGTGCTGCGGCTCGCCGTCGCCGCCGGTCCGCACCATGACGATGTAGATGGCGCAGCGTGGATCGCCCGCGCCCGAGGCCCACCATTTCTCGCCGTTGAGCACATAGTCGTCGCCCTGCCGCTCGCAGCGCATCGCAATGTTGGTGGCGTCGGACGAGGCGACGTCAGGCTCGGTCATCAGATAGGCCGAGCGGATTTTTCCGTCCAAAAGCGGCTCCAGCCACTCTTTCTTGTGCTCGGCCGAGCCGTAGCGCTCCAGCACCTCCATGTTGCCGGTGTCGGGCGCCGAACAATTGAAGGTTTCGGCACCGAGATGCGCCTTGCCCATCTCCTCGGCGAGATAGGCATATTCGACGGTGGACAGGCCGTAGCCGCGTTCCGAGCCGGTCAGCCAGAAATTCCACAGGCCGCGCTCCCTTGCGGTCTTCTTCAGCCCTTCGAGGATTTCGCTCTGGCGTGGGCTGTAGACCCAGCGGTCGCCTGCCTTGCCCACTTCGCCCAAGAATTCCTTGTCGAGTGGCATGATCTCGTCACGCACCATGGCCGCGACGCGCGCGTGGATCGGCCTTAGCCGCTCGGTCATGCCGAGATTCATCTCCGTCATCGGTCGCTAACCCTTCATAGAGGCCCGGCAATTTACCCGTGGCAAGGATGACCGTACTTCGGATAGCCTTGTCAACGCGAACTCTTTGCCCAGGGCAAAGCGCGGAGGATTGGAATGGCCTATCTCGACGAGCTGTTTTCGGTGGCCGGCAAGACCGCGCTGGTGACGGGCGCGGCGACCGGCATCGGCCGCATGGCGGCGACAGCGCTGGTCAAGGCCGGCGCCAGCGTGATGATCGCTTCGCGCAAGGGCGAGGATTGCATCAGGGTCGCCAATGCGTTGAACGGACTTGGCGCCCCGGGCCGGGCCGACGGCTTCGCCGGCGACGTCTCCAGCGAAGCCGGCATCGCCGCACTCGTCGCCGAGGTCAAGGCGCGGACCGGCAAGCTCGATATCCTGATCAACAATGCCGGCGTTTCCTGGGGCGCGCCGCTGGAGAGCTTCCCCTATTCGGCATGGGCCAAGGTGCTCGGCGTCAATGTCACCGCCGTCTTCCACCTGACCCGCGAATTGCTGCCGCTGCTCGAGGCCGCGGCAAGCGACGCCGATCCGGCCCGGGTGATCAATCTGGGTTCGGTGATGGGCACGCAGCCGCTGGCCGACGACGCCTATTCCTACACGGCGTCCAAGGCCGCGGTGCATCACCTGACGCGTACCCTCGCACTCGAATTCGCCGCCCGCCGCATCACCGTCAACGCCTTTGCCCCCGGCCCTTTCCAGAGCCGCATGACGGCCTTTGCCACCGGTACGGATGAGCAAGCCAGGCACGTCGGCGGCCATGTTCCGATCGGCCGTATCGGCGCACCGGATGACATTGCCGGCGCAACGCTCTATTTGTGCAGCCGTGCAGGCAGCTATGTCACCGGCGCCATCCTGCCGATCGACGGCGGGCAGTCGGTGCAGCATGGGTTGACCTTGTTCAAGGAATGACATTTTCCGGCCGTAGAAGCCGGAGGTGAACTGGAGGACATGAGCGTGGAACCGATCAGTCTCGATGTGCTTCTGGCCAGTGTCGGCAAGGAGGTTGGCGTTTCGCCGTGGCGGGTGGTGACGCAGCGCATGATCGACCAGTTCGCCGACGCCACCGACGACCACCAGTTCATTCACTGCGATCCCGAGCGGGCCAAGCGCGAGACGCCGTTCGGCGGCACCATCGCGCACGGCTTCCTGTCGCTGTCGCTGCTGTCGGCAATGACGTTCGAGACAATGCCGCCGCTGGAAAACAGCAAGATGGGCGTCAACCACGGTTTCGATTCGCTGCGCTTCCTGGCGCCGGTGAAGACCGGCGCGCGCATCCGCACCCGTTTCGTGCTGGCCGACGTCAAGGTGAGACCCTCGGGCTGGGTGCAGACGGCGCACGACGTGACGATCGAGATCGAGGGCTCGAAGAAACCGGCCCTGACCGCGCGCTGGCTGACGCTGACGCTGATCGAACGCCAGCCCGAGACCGCATGATCGACCCCAACGCGCTCGACCAGGCAGCGCTTGCGCCTTACCTCGAGGCGGAAATTCCCGGCTTTTCCGGGCTTGCTTCAATCGAAAAATTCAAATCCGGTCAGTCCAACCCGACCTATCTCATTACGGCGGCCAGCGGCCGCTGCGTGCTGCGCGCCAAGCCGCCGGGGCAGTTGCTGAAATCGGCGCATCAGGTCGACCGCGAATTCCGCGTGATGAAGGCGCTTGCTGGCACCGCCGTTCCGGTGCCCAAAATGCTGCATCTGTCGGCCGAGGACTCGCCGATCGGCCGCATGTTCTATGTCATGGATTTCCTCGACGGCCGTATCTTCTGGGATCCGGCATTGCCCGAGGCACGGGACAACGATGAACGCGCCGCCATCTACGACGCCATGAACGGCACGCTCGCGGCCCTGCACGAGGTCGATGTCGACGCGGTGGGTCTTTCCGATTTCGGCCGGCCGGGCAATTATTTCGAACGGCAGCTGGCACGCTGGACCAGCCAGTACCGCGCCTCCGAAACCGCCATCATTGCCGACATGGACCGACTGATCGCCTGGCTGGAAACGCACCTGCCCGCGGATGACGGCCTGATATCGCTGGTGCATGGCGACTACCGGCTGGACAATTTGATCTTCGCGCCGGGCCAGCCAAGGGTCATCGCGGTGCTCGACTGGGAGTTGTCGACGCTTGGCCACCCCTTTGCCGATATCGCCTATCAATGCATGCAATGGCGCCTGCCGCATGTTTCAGGCTTTCGCGGCCTCGGCGGCGTCGACCGCGCCGCGCTCGGCCTGCCTTCCGAAGAAGACTACGTCGCTGCCTATTGCCGGCGGCGCGGGCTCAGCGGCATCGGCAACTGGACTTTCTTCCTCGCCTTCTCCTTCTTCCGGTTGGCGGCGATCTGCCAGGGCGTCTACAGGCGCGCGCTGGACGGCAATGCCTCCAATCCCGAAAAGGCCAGGACCTATGGCGAGGCGGTGAAGCTGCTGTCGCATCTCGCCGCCAGACTGATCGACAGGCAGACATGACGGGGAGCCATTATGGGCCGCTTTGACGGAGCAACGGTGCTGATCACAGGTGCCGCCGGCGGCCTCGGCCGGAGTGCTGCGAAAGGCTTTGCCACCGAGGGCGCGCGGCTGATGCTGTCGGACATCGACGAAAAGGCGCTCGCCGATCTCGCCGCAACCTTGCCCGCCGAGACGGTGTTCCTGGCCGGCAACGTAGCGGACGAAAAATTGTCCGAGGACCTGGTCCGGCTGGCGGTCGAAAGATTCGGCAGGCTGGATGTCGCCATCAACAATGCCGGCATCGTCCAGAGTTTCGTGCGCCTGCCGCAGGTTCCATCGGACGAGGCCCGCCGCGTGCTTGAGATCGACCTGCTTGGCGTCTTCTATGCCATGAAGCACCAGATCCCGCAGATGGAGCGACAGTTCAGGGCGACGGCCAAGGGCGGCGCCATCGTCAATATCGCCTCGGTTGCCGGACTGGTCGGCGCGCCGAAACTCTCGGTCTATGCGGCCGCCAAGCATGGCGTCGTCGGGCTGACCAAATCGGCGGCCGCCGAATATGCGACCAAGGGTGTGCGCATCAACGCCATCTGCCCGGCCCACACAAGGACGGCAATGGTGGACAGTTTCGTGCGCGCCTCTGGTGCCCCGGAGGCAGAGGCGTTGGCCGACCTGACACGCGGCGTGCCGATGAAACGCGTGGCGGAGGTCGACGAAATCATCGCCGCCATCCTGTTCGCCGCCGACCCGGCCAATTCCTTCATGACCGGCCATGCGCTGGCCATAGACGGCGGCGTCGGGGCGATCTGAGCCTACCGCTTGGGAACCTGCGGCGCCCTTGTCCGTTTCCGTACAGTGTATATAATTTAGCCAGATACCGCCAACCCCCGACACCACCGAAAGGCACCGGACTTGCCGCTGAGCGTCAAGAAACGCCGTGAGAAACAGAAGGCCGAGCTGCGTTCCGAACTGGTCGAAGCCGCGCATAAGCTCGTCCAGGAAGAAGGCTATGAGGGCCTGACCATCCGCAAGCTGGCCAAGCGGGTCGGCTACGCGCCGATGTCGGTCTATTCCTATTTCGCCGACAAGCAGGACATTCTGTTCGCGCTGGCCGAAGACGCCTTCGAAACGCTCGCCCGCCGCATCGAGGAGCATCCGTCCGACGATCCGATCGAGGCCTTGCAGGCGGTGATGACCGAATATGCCGCCTTCGGCCTCGGCAATCCCAATGAATACCGCACCGTTTTCATGACCGAAAAGACCAGGCTGCCGGAAGGTCGGAGTTTTCAAGAAATGCACGAGGCCAACCCGGCGATGAAGGTGCTGATCACGCGGGTCGAAGCCTGCGTCGCCGCCGGAAAACTGCAAGGCGATCCGCGCGCCATCGCCACCATGCTGTGGGCGGTCGGCCACGGCACGATCTCGCTTCTGATCACCTTTCCCTTCTATCCCTTCGGCGACCCGCAGGCTTTCGTGAAGCGCATGTGCGACTTGCAACTGGCCGCACTCAGCACCCAGAACGTGCCGCCATTGACCGACACACTGGTCAACTGCTGAACGACATCTCCTTCGTTTCCACGCTTCCTCGCCGCCCTTTCGGACCAAACCCAGGGCAAATTCTTGGTTAACAAAAATTTATCGTACGCATACGATCTTGACTTGAACTTCGCGATCGGCGGACGTATTTGTACGCGGCACCGTACATGTACGGAAGAAATTCACCCG
Organism: Mesorhizobium sp. B2-4-19; assembly: GCF_006441315.1. Taxonomy (NCBI): domain Bacteria; kingdom Pseudomonadati; phylum Pseudomonadota; class Alphaproteobacteria; order Hyphomicrobiales; family Phyllobacteriaceae; genus Mesorhizobium; species Mesorhizobium sp. B2-4-19. The sequence goes on from NZ_VFUV01000008.1 coordinate 74,435, forward strand.
TTGAGAACGGAGACCGACGATGAAAAAGACACTCCTCACCCTCGCCGCCGTGCTGGCACTTTCCGGTTCGGCCTTCGCCGCCAGCACCACCCAGCCGGTCAAGCACCTGCCGGCCGCGACCTGCGTCGACACCAAGACCAATGTGAAGCTGGATTGCGCCTCGACCGGCTCGGTCGAGAAGAAGGGCGCCGCGGAAAATACCGCTGAAGGCAAGGGCCCGCGCCTTGGCATCAGCATCAATCCCTGGATCCTGCCGAGCGCGTTCTAAGATCGACCGCATACCCGCCCGGGGTTTCCCCCGGGCATGGACGATACCCACAGCTAGCCCAGGGTCTGCGCCTGATATTGAGTTGGTGCGCGGCCAACCTTGGCCGCTGAAGCGGTGCTGAAGGGGTTAGCCGATTGATAGCCAACATCGGCAGCCGTCTGGCTGAGCGGCTTGTGACTATGCAGCAAGGCATCCTTGGCCAGCGTCATGCGCCACGCCAGCCGATATTCGACCGGTGCCGCCCCGACGATATCGGCGAACCGCCGCGCAAAGCGCGAGCGTGACATTCCGGCACTTCTGGCGAGTTCGGCGACCGTCCACGCTCTGCCGACATCCGCAGGGCAAGCGCCCTCGCCAGCTTCGGGTCCGCAAGGCCGCCAGGCAGTCCTGTGGCTGTGACGCGCGCCGCGCGCCATCCCGCCGCAGCGTTTCAATCAGCTCTATCAGCCTCGACAGCACCATGTCCCTGGCCGGCCGTGCCGCGTCTATCTCATCGACGATGATGCGCATCAGGCGGCGTTGGTCGACCTCGGAAGACGAATATCTGTCAACCATGAACCGGCTGAGGGGGCAGACCGCCTGGCGCGACGGCAATCCCGGCTATCGCTTTGCGCCAAGACTGCCAACCGCTGCGATGGCCCGATGTCAGCCGACCGAAATCGGCAGCCTGCTCGCCGAACTCTCGAAGGCGGCGTCGATAAGCTTCTGAATGTCGGCGGCGCGCCGGAAGGACGGGTCGCCATTCTGCCCGGCATCCAGCGCGTCGACAAAACGCCGCGCGTTGCGCTTGACATCCGGCACGGCCAGCTCTCGCCAGAGCTGAACATCGACATCCTCTCCCAGGCACGCCGACAGCCGCGCTGCCTTGCCATCGGTCTCGACCTTGAGCGCTCCTTTGGTGCCATGCAGCGCCAGCGACAGGTCATTGCCATGGCCGGTTGTGTAGCGGCTCGCCATGATCGTCGCCAGCGCGCCGGATGCCAGCCGTGCCGTCATCGCCACACTGTCATTGGCGTCCAGCATATAGTCGCCGATCCGGTCGCCTTCAGCCTTCGGAAACGTCACCAGGTCGGCGTGCAGGCTGATAATATCCTGGGCCGCGCCATAGGTGGCGAAGTCCAGTATGTGGATGCCGACATCGCCCAGAACCCCGGTCGAACCGTGCCGGGTCGACAGTCGCCACAGCCATTTGTCCTCGACGCGCCAGTCGCCCCAGGATTTGCTGACCAGCCAGCTCTGCTTGTAGCTCGCCTCGACATGGCGCAATTCGCCGATCGCGCCCGCCAACACCAGACGCCGTGCTTCCTGGATCGCCGGTGAATTGCGGTAGGTGAGATTGACCATGTTGACGAGGCCGGCGGCCTCGGCCGCTTCGGTCATGGCAAGCGCATCGGCATGGTTCGGCGCCAGCGGCTTTTCGCAAAAGACATGTTTTCCCGCGGCAAGCAGCGCCAGCGTCGTCGCCTTGTGCACACCGTCCGGAGTCGCGTTGATGGCGGCGTCGAAATCGCCCCAGGCGATCGCCGCTTCAAGGCGCTCGAAAGAAGCGCCGATCTCGTTGGCAGCGGCAAACGCCGCGGCGCGGCCAGGCAGTTGATCGACGCAGGCGACAATGCTGCAGCCAGGAACCTTTGCGAACTCTTCGATATGATGTCCGGCGATCCAGCCGGTGCCGAGCAAGAGCAGGCGATGCATCAGATCAGGTTCCCCATCAACTCAACCCCTTATCGCCATCGGCATGCAGGCGCAGGCCCTTCTGCACGATCTTCTCCTTGGCCTTGTCCGTCGGCACGTTCGGCGCATTGGTGATGCCGGACCATGCGGGTGCCGGATTGTGCGCCCAGTGCACGGCATTGCGCAGCACCTGCTGCACGCCCTCATTGTGATAGATCGGATAGGTCTCGTGGCCGGGTGAGAAATAGAAAATGCGGCCCGCGCCGCGCTGGTAGGTCAGCCCGGAACGGAACACCTCGCCGCCCTCGTACCAGGAGACGAACACCGTCTCCAGCGGCTCCGGCACCGCGAAGGGCTCGCCATACATTTCCGTCTCGCCGATCTCCAGGCATTCGCCGATGCCTTGCGCGATCGGGTGACCACGGTTGATCGCCCAGACACGCTCGCGCTCGCCCGCCTCGCGCCATTTCAGCGAACAGGGCGTGCCCATCAGCCGCTTGAAGATTTTCGAGTAATGGCCGGAATGCAGCACGATCAGCCCCATGCCTTCCCAGACCCGCTTCTGCACGCGCTCGACGATCTCGTCCTTGACCTCGCCATGCGCGGCATGGCCCCACCACAAAAGCACGTCGGTGGCGGCCAGGCGTTTCTCGCTCAGCCCGTGCTCCGGCTCCTGCAAGGTGGCGGTGGTTGCTTCGATGTCCTTGTCCTGGTTGAGCGCCGCGGCAATGGTGCCGTGCATGGTCAACGGATAGAGGTCGCGCACGGCGGCATTGGTCTGTTCATGGACGTTCTCGCCCCAGACAACAGCTTTTATTGGCATTTTTCCTCCTCCAAAGCGCTTTGAATATCCCAACTGGCGATACCTTGGAAAGATGCCTGTCGACCAAAATTGCTGAAAATCAGGGCTTGCGGGTTTTTCGGCCAGGAACGGTCTTGGCCTTGCCCGGCTTGGCGGGTGCGCCGGGGATCGCCGAACTGATGATGGACACCGGATCGCTGGCCGGGAACGTGTCCTCAAGGCCTTCCTCGAGTTCCTCTTCGGCGTCTGCCCCGCGATGCCGCTCATGTTCCAGCGAGCGAACAGCGTCGGTTTTGGCTTTCGGCTGCGGCGATTTCGGCGCGGACTTCGACGGCATCGGCACTTCTCCCTCGACCTGTCGCCGCACAACGAACGCAGGCGGCAGAACGTTCCGGGTCAGCCAGCGGCGTCGCGGGCTCCCTCGGACAGGAAAGTAAAGACATAGTCCGAGAACGAACGCCAGCACTCGACCCGGAAGGCGTCGTCCGACGTGCGCAACAGCACGATCTCGGCCTTGCCGAGGATGGTGCGCGAAGCCGCGCCCGCCGGGAAGGCGTCGAGCGACAGGTCTTGCGGGCAGCCCGAATTGATCGTGGTTTGGGCCGCCGGACCGGTGACGGAGATCGCGATGTTACGGTGTGAGATGCCGACAGCCGAATGAAGCGCGGCGACCGTCGCGCAGTCGGCGAGCGGATCGTTTCCGCCTTCGTCGATGACAAGCCACTCGTCGGGGCCGAGCCACAAAGCGGTGCGCCCGCCCTTCGACGCGGAAGTCTTCGGCTTCTTCGGCAAGGTCAGGCCAAGCGCCTTCGACAGCGCCGCGACCGAAGCCTCCGGCGCGCGCAGCGAGATGCGCTCGGCTGGCGGCAGGACTTCAACCTTCACGCCGGTCGCCGTCGTACTGCGTCCAGCCAACGCCGGACGGCGGTCGACCGAAGGCGATGCGGCCGCAGCCGTCTTCTTTGCAGCAGCCTTAGCCATTGAGGCGACCTCCCGTCTCGTCGAAGAACACCATGCCGGTAACCTCCACTTCGATCACCCCGTTCGGCATCGGCACGTAGAGCGTATCGCCCATCCGGTCGCGGCCGCCGGCAACCAGCGCCAGCGCGATCGAACGGCCGCAATTCTGCGACCAGTAGCTGGACGTCACGTGGCCGATCATCTTCATCGGGATTGCCTGCTTCGGATCCTCGACGATCTGCGCGCCTTCCTCCAGCACCACCTTCGGGTCCTTGGTCTTGAGGCCGACCAGTTGCTTGCGGCCCTTGGCGACCAGGTCTGGCCGCGCCATGCCGCGGATGCCGACGAAGTCGGTCTTCTTCTTGCCGACCGCCCAGTCGAGACCGGCATCGTTCGGCGTCACCGTGCCGTCCGTGTCCTGGCCGACGATGATGTAGCCCTTCTCGGCGCGCAGCACGTGCATGGACTCCGTGCCGTAGGCGGTGGCGCCGTGCTTCTGGCCTTCCGCCCACAGCGCTTCCCAGACGGCCTGGCCGTAATCGGCCGGCACATTGACCTCGAAGCCGCGCTCGCCGGTGAACGACATGCGGAAAAGCCTTGTCGGCACGCCGCAGATCTTGCCTTCGCGCACCGACATGTGCGGCAGCGCCTCATCGGACATGTCGATGCCTTCGACCAGCGGCGCGATGATGTCGCGCGATTTCGGCCCCTGCACCGCGATGACCGCCCACTGTTCGGTGATCGAGGTCAGCCAGACATTCAGATGCGGGAACTCGGTCTGGAGATAGTCTTCCATGTGGTTCATGACGCGCGGCGCACCGCCGGTCGTCGTCGTCACATGGAAACGGTCCGGCGCCAGCCGGCCGACGACGCCGTCATCGTAGATGAAGCCGTCCTCGCGCAGCATGATGCCGTAGCGGCAGCGGCCGGGCTCGAGCTTCTCCCACGGATTGGTGTAGAGCAGTTCCATGAACTTGGCCGCATCCGGCCCGACCACCTCGATCTTGCCGAGCGTCGAGGCGTCGAACAGGCCGGCGGTGGTGCGGACCGCGACGCATTCGCGATCGACCGCGGCATGCATGTCCTCGCCGGCTTTCGGGAAATACCAGGCACGCTTCCACTGGCCGACATCCTCGAAGACCGCGCCTTGCGCTTCGGCCCACGGATGCGTCGCCGTCTTGCGCGTCGGGTCGAACAGCGGCCCGCGCGCATGGCTGACGATCGCGCCGAAGGTGACCGGCGTATAGGGCGCGCGGAAGGTCGTCAGGCCGACCTCGGGGATCGGCTTGCCCAGCGTCTCCGCGGCGATCGCCAGGCCGTGCATGTTGGAGGTCTTGCCCTGGTCGGTCGCCATGCCGTTGGTGGTGAAGCGCTTGACGTGCTCGATGGAGCGCATGCCCTCATGCACCGCCTGGCGGATGTCCTTGGCGGTGACGTCGTTCTGGAAGTCGACGAAGGCCTTCACCGTCGTGTCCGGGCCGGCGCCGGGCGCGGCGCCCAGCATGCCGCGCGACCAGCTTTCCGAGGCGTCGACCTTCGGCTTGGCGCCCTTGGCGGTTTTCGCGCCGGCATCCTTGGCCGCCTTGGCCCCAGCCGCATAGGCCTCGTCCACCGTAGCCGACAAGCCGTCCGTGCCGTTGCAGGCACCGACGGAGACGCAATCCTGCGCATAGGTGCCGGGCACGAAGCGCTTGGTCTCGTCGTTGAAGGCGACCTTGCCGCGCGACTGCGAGAACAGATGCACCGACGGTGTCCAGCCGGCCGACATCAGGATCGCATCGACGGAAATGGTGCGCTCGCCGCCGCCATTCTTCGGCTGCACGGTCATCGAGGATACACGCAGCTTCCCGCCGGCGCGGATCACCGCGCGGCCGAAATTGATCTCGATGCCGAGCGCCCGCGCCTCGTCGATCACCGGACCGGTCGGGTTGTCGCGCAGATCGACGATCGCCGCGATGTTGACGCCGGCCTTTTTCAGATCGATCGCCGCGGCGTAAGCCGAGTCATTGGCCGTGTAGACGCCGACGTTCCTTCCGACCGCCACGCCATATTGGTTGAGGAAGGTGCGCGCCGCGCCCGCCAGCATGATGCCCGGCCGATCGTTGTTGGCGAAGACCATGTGACGTTCGATGGCGCCCGAGGCCAGCACGACGCGCTTGGCCCGCACCTGCCACAGCCGCTCGCGCGGCAAGTCGTGGCCGGGAGCCTTCAGGTGATCGCTGACGCGCTCGACCAGGCCGACGAAATTCTGTGCGTAATAGCCGAAAGCCGTCGTGCGCGGCAGCACGCGGACATTGTCCATCGCGCTCAGCCTGGCGACCGCCGCTTGCGCCCAGGCAAAACCGTCCTGGCCGTCGATCCTGGCACCCGTCTCGAAACGCAGGCTGCCGCCGAACTCGGCCTGCTCGTCGGCGAGGATGACGCGCACGCCGGTTTCCGCTGCCGCCAAGGCCGCCGCGAGCCCTGCCGCGCCGCCACCCAGCACCAGCACGTCGCAATGCGCGTAGCGCGACGAATAATGGTCGGGATCGGGTTTGTCGGGCGAAACGCCAAGGCCGGCGGCTTCACGGATCTTCGGCTCGTAAAGGCTCTTCCAGGCCGCCTTCGGCCACATGAAGGTCTTGTAGTAGAAGCCGGCCGAAAACATCGGCGATGCCAGGTCGTTGACCGCGCCGACGTCGAAGGACAGCGACGGCCAGCGGTTCTGCGAATTGGCGGCGAGCCCGTCATAGAGCTCCTGCACGGTGGCGCGCACATTCGGCGTCTTGCGCGCGTCGTCGCGTACGATCTGCACCAGCGCGTTCGGCTCTTCCGCGCCGGCCGACAGGAAGCCGCGCGGCCGGTGGTACTTGAAAGAGCGGCCGACCAGATGCACGCCATTGGCAAGCAATGCGGAGGCCAGCGTGTCGCCCTCGATGCCGGTATAGGACTGGCCGTCGAAGCTGAACCGCGCGGTCTTGGCCTGGCTGAGGCGACCGGCTCTCGGAATGCGGAACGCGCCGCTCATTTGGCAACTCCCGGCAGCTTGGCGGGTTTGGGTTCGCCGGCCTTGTAGGTCATGACGAACTTGTCGGTGACGGTGTCGCGCACCGCGTTGAAGAAGCGCGCGCAGCCATGCATGTGCCGCCAGCGCTCATAGATGATGCCCTTGGGGTTGGAGCGGATGAAGAAGAACTTCTCGAAATCGTCGTCGCTCTCGCCAGCAATGTTGGTCGAGCGGGCGATGTGCGCCTCGCCGGCGTTGCGGAATTCGAGTTCCGGGCGCTCTTCCTCGCAATAGGGGCAGCGGATGAGAAGCATTCTGTTTGTTCCTACAATTCGCCGTGGTCGACGCGGACGCCGGGGGGTTGGTCGCAAAGTTTCTGGCCCATCGTCACGAACGGCGCGACGAGCCGCAGCCGCTCCTCGACGTCAGCGGAATCGCGAAACAGGGCGCGGTTGGCCATGTTGCCGAGCGTCAGCTGTATCGGGTCGGTCGTGACGATGACGCCACGCGGCTTGAAATCCTCGTCTTCATCCAGATCCTTCGGCCGGCCTTCGAAGAACATCACAACTTTCTGGCCGCCGCCCCAGACACAAGTGAGCGTTCCCTCGTCGACCGAAAACGGCCATCCAGCCTCGTTGCCGGCGCGCGTGATCGGCTGCAGCCGCACCTCTTCGGCCGACGGCATGTGGAACATGCCTTGTTCCCCCGCCAGCATCAGCGGCATCGCGACAGCCATCTGCGCCATCATCAGTGCGCCACTGCCGCCGCCGCCGCCTCGTCGATCAGCCGGCCGGTGCGGAAGCGTTCGATGGTGAAGGGCGCATTGATGGGATGCGGATCGTCCCTGGCGATGGTGTGGGCAAAGACATGGCCCGAACCAGGCGTCGCCTTGAAGCCGCCGGTGCCCCAGCCGCAATTCACGTAGAGGCCGGGCACCGGCGTCTTGGCCAGGATCGGCGAGCGATCGGGCGTCACGTCGACGATGCCGCCCCACGAGCGCAGCATCTTCATGCGCGTGAAGATCGGGAACATCTCGCAGATGGCGTCCAGCGTATGCTGCAATATGTGCAGGCCGCCGGTCTGCGAATAGGAGACATACTGGTCGGTGCCGGCGCCGATCACCAGCTCGCCCTTGTCGGACTGCGAGATATAGGCGTGCACCGTGTTGGACATGACGACACACGGCACCACCGGCTTGACCGGCTCCGACACCAGCGCCTGCAGCGGATAGCTTTCCAGCGGCATGCGCACGCCGGCCATGTTCATGATGACCGAGGAATGACCGGCGGCAACGACACCGACCTTCTTGGCGCCGATGAAGCCGCGCGTCGTGTCGACGCCCATGACCGCGCCGTTGGCGGCGCGCTTGACGCCGGTGACCTCGCAATTCTGGATGATGTGGACGCCGCGCGCCGAAGCGCCGCGCGCATAGCCCCAGGCGACCGCGTCATGGCGCGCCGTGCCGCCGCGCCGCTGCAGCGCGGCACCGACGACCGGATAGCGCGCATCCCTCGAGATGTTGAGCGGCGGGCAGAACTCCTTCGCCTGCTCAGGCGACAGCCATTCATTGTCGATGCCGTTCAGCCGGTTGGCGTGGACATGGCGCTTCAGCACCTGGATGTCGTGCACATTGTGCGCCAGCATCATGACGCCGCGCGCCGAATACATGACGTTGTAGTTGAGCTCCTGGCTGAGCCCGTCCCACAGCTTCAGCGCATGGTCGTAGATGCCGGCGCTTTCGTCATAAAGATAGTTGGAGCGGATGATGGTGGTGTTGCGGCCGGTGTTGCCGCCGCCGAGCCAACCCTTTTCCAGCACCGCGACATTGGTGATGCCATGCACCGTGGCGAGATAGTAGGCGGTGGCCAGGCCATGGCCGCCGGCGCCGACGATGATGACGTCGTATTCCTTCTTGGGCTCAGGCGAGGACCATTGTTCCTCCCAACCCTTGTGGCCGCGCATGGCCTCGCGGGCGATGGCGAATACCGAATATTTTTTCAACGTCCCAGCCTCGCGCCAACAGATCTCGCGGATTGCAGCCGGGCTTTTGTTGGACCCGGCGCGCGAGGTGTATCACTAGCGAAACAGCGCTTCCACCCTTGCGCTGTTTGCGACGGCGCTTGCCGTTTTGCGCCATGACGAAAAAGACCCATGCGGGCTGGCTGCCGTGGCTGCGTTCAGCCACATTATCAGTCGCGCGATTCTGGAGGACGAATATGGGCAATGCTTGGTGGAATCTGACCTTGCGCTTCCTGCTTGAGCTTGCCGCCTTGCTCGGTCTCGGCATTGCCGGCTGGCACCTTTCCAACGGATGGTGGCGCTGGGTCCTCGCTTTGGCCTTGCCGATCATTGCGGCCCTGCTGTGGGGTACTTTCGCGGTGCTCAACGACCCAAGCCGGTCGGGCCGCGCACCTGTGCCGGTTCCGGGCACGGTGCGGCTGGCGCTCGAACTGGTCATCCTGTTCGGCGGCGCTGCCGGATTCTATGCCACGGGTCACACGACCGCGGGCATTGTCGTCGCCTTGCTCATAGCCATCAGCTATGCATTTTCGCTCGACCGGCTGGGCTGGCTGCTGAAGCAATAGTCACCAACCGGCCTGACGCGGCGCGTGTGGTGTCGCTGGCAAAACAGCGCTTCCACCCTTGCGCTGTTTCGCAACGGCGCTTGCCGTTTTGCGCCGTGACGGACAAGACTGGGGTCTATTGCACCCAAGGCAAGGCACGAGCCTACGCGGGAGAGGCCCGTTTTCTGGACAACGTGGAAGACCAAACGGCATAGGTCGGTGTCAGTTGGACGCGATAGCAAGCGGCCGCGATCTCCCTGACTTCGACGTCATGCGACGCTTCGGCCATCGCCAAGAACTGCTCGTCGACCACATAGCGTGGCCTGACGGCGACGGCTGCACCGAAGCGCCGTACGAGCGGATTGGGGTGATCTAGCAACCACCGCACTGTGTTGGTTGTCGCATTGAGGTGGTGCCCATGGGCCTTTGCCAGGATCGGGAATGCCGAGTCCGGGCAGAGCGCGGCGGCATTTTCCACTGCAAGCCGTAGCTGCCATCCTGCCGCAAGGCGGATGAACTGCGCAACCCTCCACCGGACGCCGAACACCTCATCGTCCAGCTTGAGCATCACGCGGCCGAGAATGGCTCCATCAGCCGGTGTCGTGCATCCCAGAAGCGCCTCGATTGCATCGAACCTGATCCGCACAATTTTGTTGTCGAGCAGATCGGCGATCTCCGCGACAACACAATTCATGTTGCAGCTTAACCGGGGGCTGATTTCGGCCACCAAAAAAGCGGCGGTTCCCTGCGTATAGAGATTGTCGGACGTAAGTAACGGCCGGAGATTTTCGAGCGGAAAGCCCTTGTTGAAGTGCGAAAGAAGGTCGTTCGCCAACTTGCCGTCGCCCTCGTAGCCGGGCTCCAGCAACTTGCTCATCATGTCTTGAGGGGTCATTGGGATGGGTGGCGCGTCCACCCGCAAAGTTGAATGACGGTTTCGTAGCTTGGTAGCCATCCAGCGTCAAGAAATCCTTGCGAACACCTTCGCAGGTATCGGGTGGCTCCGACCTGCTCCATCTGCGACCAAGCATCCCGATTGCCGGCCAGACCGGCGCGGAAAACAGGGATGCCCAAAATGCTCGCACTCGCCAACAAGATCGCCATCGTCACCGGCGCCAGTTCCGGCATCGGCCGCGCCACGGCAAAACTCTTCGCCGAGGAAGGGGCTAGGCTCGTCGTCGCCGCCCGGCGTCAGGCCGAGCTCGATATGCTTGTCGCCGAGATATCGGGCGTGGAGGGCACGGCCATCGCGCTTGCCGGCGACGTCAGGGACGAAGCCTATGCGAAAGCGCTTGTCGATCTGGCGGTCGAACGCTTCGGCGGCCTTGACATCGCTTTCAACAATGCCGGCGCCGTCGGCTTGATGGCGCCCCTGCCCGACATGATGCCGGCGACATGGCACGAGACGATGGACATCAATCTGACCAGCGCCTTTCTCGGCGCGAAGTATCAGATACCGACCATGCTGGAGCGCGGCGGCGGCGGCTCGCTGATCTTCACTTCGAGCTTTGTCGGCTACACTGCCGGCATGCCGGGCATGGCCGCCTACGCCGCCGCCAAGGCCGGCCTGATCGGCCTGACACAGGTTCTGGCCGCCGAATACGGGCCGAAAGGCCTGCGCGTCAACGCATTGCTGCCGGGCGGCACCGACACACCGGGCGCAACGACAACGACGCCCGAAGCACGCGCTTTCGTCGAAGGCATCCATGCGCTGAAGCGCATGGCGCAACCGGAGGAGATTGCCCGCTCGGCGCTTTATCTCGCCTCCGATGCCTCGAGCTTCACAACGGGAACCGCGCTGTTCGCCGATGGCGGGGTCTCGATCAACCGGACGTGAAGGTTTTTTGCGGCGAACAGGCCGGTTCGCCGCTTTGACGCAGGCAGCCGGTCTTGCTTTTTCCGCGCGATTTGGCGATTCCGTTTCTGTCGAAACGGGTCCCGAAACCATGATGCTGATCCGAACCTATGTGGCCGCGAGCGCGATCGAGGGCGTCGGCATGTTCGCCGCCGAGCCGATCCGGAAGGGCGCCTCGATCTGGCGGCTTAACCCAGATTTCGACCGGCTGATCCCGATGCACGAATACGAGGCCGCACCCCAGCCTCTGAAGGAACTGCTCGACCGCTATGCCTATCCGAGCCCGGATCGGCCGGGCTTCATGGTCTATGAGGTCGACAATGGCCGCTTCATGAACCATTCGGCGACGCCGAACACCGATTTTTCGCAATATGGCGGCGCGACAGCGACCCGCGACATTGCCGCCGGCGAAGAGATCACTTGCGACTACGGCGAATTCTTCGAGGATTTCGAACGGCTGCACCTGGCCACGGCGTAGTTGGCGCTCTATCTCGGGGCGACCGTGGCAATTTGGCTGTTGTCCTGCATTTCGACTGTGGACAGCGCGGCCTGATTCTGCTATCAGCCGCCACAATTCGTGGTGTCGACCGCCGCGGAGGCTAGTGGCTATGGCTACTTGCCTGTTGATATCAAACCCGAAAGACAGGATTGCCCGTGCAGGTACTCGTCCGCGACAATAACGTTGATCAGGCGCTTCGCGCGCTCAAGAAGAAGATGCAGCGCGAAGGCATTTTCCGCGAAATGAAGATGCGCGGTCACTACGAGAAGCCTTCCGAGAAGCGCGCCCGCGAAAAGGCAGAAGCCGTGCGCCGCGCCCGCAAGCTGGCCCGCAAGCGCGCCCAGCGCGAAGGCCTGCTGCCGATGACGCCGCGTCCGGTGGCTGCCGGTGGTGCTGCTGGCGCAGCGCGTCCGCCGCGCTGATTATTGCCAATATTTCGTCCTTTTCGAAGGATACCAGGGTGGCGCGATGCGGAATCGCCGCCACCTTTTTATTTTGATTGTGACCCGGCCCGGAGGGGGGATCCGGACCTGAACGACGCGGCATGAAGTGAGGACAGGGCAGACATGAACGCAATAAGCGTGGAGCGCGGCACCGCATTGCGTGGTTTCGCCCTGACGGCAGCCCTGCTTTCCGGATTGGTGCTGGCCGGCTGCCAGACATCGGGCCCGACCGGCGAGTTCAACAACATCGACAAGGCGCAGGGGTCGAGCGAGAACATCTCCTCGCTGTCGGCGGTCATCCAGCGCAATCCCCAGGATCCCGAAGGCTACAATGTGCGCGGCTCGGCCTATGGCCGCGGCGGCCAGTATCAGGCGGCGCTCAAGGACTTCAACCAGGCCATCCAGCTCAATCCGAATTTCTACCAGGCCTATTCCAACCGCGCGCTCATCCAGCGCTTCCTCGGCAATCAGGCGGCCGCGCTCGACGACTACAACAAGTCGATCCAGATCAACGGCAATTATGACGCCGCCTATATCGGCCGTGGCAATCTCTACCGCAAGGCGGGCCGCACCCAGGACGCCTTCAACGATTTCCAGAAGGCGATCCAGCTCGACACGACGGACGCCCGCGCCTACCACAATCGCGGCCTGATCTATCAAAGCCAGGGCCAGCACAAGTTCGCCATCGAGGATTTCTCGACCGCCATCTCGCTGGCGCCGGATGCGGCCGAGCCCTACAACGGCCGTGGCCTTTCCTATCTGGCGACGGGCGACGAGGACAACGCCTTCTCCGATTTCAACATGGCCATCAAGCTCGACGGCCAGAACGCCGAGGCCTGGGCCAACCAGGCGCTCATCTACGAGCGGCGCGGCGACAAGGCGAAGGCGGCGAAATCCTATAAGGAAGCCGTGCGCCTCAACCCCAATTACCAGCCGGCCAAGGACGGCCTCGCCCGCGTCAGCTGATATCGGCTTTAGCAGATCCGGCTAAGCATTATGGCGACGTCGGCGTGTCCGAAAGGACACGCGGCCCTGAAGATCGCCGCCGATCCGGCAACCGCGCGTTAACCCCCGCTCCAAGCTGTTAACCTTTGCCTTGTTCGCGCCAAGGTTTCAGCGGAACGGTCTGGTCACTCGAGCCGTTATTCCAAGCGATTTGCGAAAGGACCCTCCCATGATCAAGAAACTCGTCTGCGCCGCTGCCCTTGCAACGACCGTGTTCGCTGCCGCTCCGGCCAGCGCCGGAAAGCTGCAGCTCGGCACTCTCGACTGCACCATCGACGGCGGCACCGCCTATATCGTCGCCTCCAACAAGGGCGTGTCCTGCGTCTTCCGTCCCTACCACCACGGCCCGTCGGAGATTTACACCGGCGTCATCTCCAAGATCGGTGTCGATCTCGGCCAGACGCATCAGGGCCAGCTCGTCTGGGCGGTTCTTGCCGCGACCCGTGACCGCGACGCGGGCGACCTCGCCGGCAGCTATTATGGCGTCAATGCCGAGGCGAGCGTCGTCACCGGTGGCGGCGCCAACCTGCTGGTCGGCGGCTTCGACGGCGCCTTCATGCTGGAGCCGCTCAGCGTCCAGGCGCAGACCGGCGTCAATCTCGCCGTGGCCGTGACCTCGCTCGAGCTGATTCATTCGCTGAAGTGATCGAACGGAGCCACGCGCTCCTCTCTACCTTACGGCGCGGAACCATATAGGATGGTTCCGCGCCGTTTGATTTTGAGGGGAACGATATGCCGAAGACAGCCGCCGCCGCTGCCGTGATCACACTCGTGCTCGGCGCGACACAGACGCAGGCGCAGGACCGGGGCATCGAACTTGGTGCCCTTGAATGCGCCATTGGCGGAGGCACCGGCTTCATCTTCGGCTCGACCAAGGATCTGAGCTGCACCTTCACGCCGACCGACAAGAGCTTCGCGCCGGAGGCCTATTTCGGCGCCGTCAACAAATACGGCCTCGACATCGGCACGACAAAACAGTCGGTGATGCGCTGGCTGGTGCTGACGCCGCTGAAGAACATCTACGCGCCGGGTGCGCTGGCGGGCGACTATATCGGCGCCAGCGCCGAGGTGACGGCCGCCGTCGGCGCCGGCGCCAATCTCCTGGTCGGCGGCTCCTCGCAGGCCTTCACCCTCCAGCCGCTCAGCCTGCAAACGCAGACCGGTATCAATCTCGCCATCGGCGTCAGCCAGTTCCAGCTGCGCAGCATCGAGAACTGACCTTTTGAAAAAAACGCTTGAGCTCAACCGCGGTTGAGGTCCTACAAGCCCAGCCGACCGGACCGGCACGCCGATGGGCACGCTATCCGGCGCTGTTGCCACGCATGGTCCTGCCGGAAAGCCTTGCTGGCTTCTGGTGCCGTGCGCCGGCATCGAGATATGCAGAAGCATGGACATGACTGAAATCGGTACGAACAGGGTCGACTGGCGCGCATTGTGGGCGAGCGGCGACCTGGCGCGCTTCTGCTTCATCAGCCTCGGCATCCTGCTGCACGCCACCAACGAGACGATGGTGGCAACCGTCATGCCGGCCATGGTCGGCGAACTGGCCGGCGTGCAGCTCGTCGGCTGGTCATTGGCGATCTACGAGCTCGGCGCCATCGTCGCCGGTGCCGCCGCCGGGCGACTGGTGAGCTACGTGGCGCTGCGCACCAACATGGTGGTCGCCGCCCTGCTCTACGCCGCCGGCGCGCTGATCTGCGCCACCTCGCCTTCCATGCAGTTGTTCCTCACCGGCCGGCTGATCGAGGGGCTGGGCGGCGGCGCGCTGGTATCGCTCGCCTTCGTCTCGGTCGAGCGGCTGTTTTCGCGCGCCATCTGGCCGCAGCTCTTCGGCATCATGTCGGCGATCTGGGGCGTCGCGGCGTTCAGCGGCCCGTTGCTGGGCGCGATCATGACCGAATTCCTGTCGTGGCGCTGGGCCTTCGGCGTCTTCACCCTCGGCGGCACCGCCATGGCAGTGGCAAGCTTCCTCGTGCTCAACACGCCGGAGGCGAAGAAACCCAGCACGAGCGCCGGCAAGGCCCCGCCCTTCCCCTTCGCCGCCCTTGCCTGCCTTGCCGTCGCCGTGGTGCTGATCGCCTCGGCCGGCGTCGACATCGCCCTGCTGCGCTCTTCGCTGCTGATCGTGCTGGGCCTCGCCGGGCTCGCGCTGTTCTTCACCATCGACGCGCTGAAGCCGCGCTCGCGGCTGTTCCCGGCGCGGCTGTTTTCGTGGCGCACTCCGGTCGGTGCCGGCATGACCATGGTCGCCGCCTTTTCCGTCGCGACCTGCTCCTTCGGCGTCTACGGGCCGCTGCTTTTGACCAGCCTGCACGACATCCCGCTGCTGACCACCGGCTACATCATCGCCGCCGAATCGATCGCCTGGTCGATCCTGTCGATCCTCGTCGCCAACGCGCCGCCGCAGCGTGAACGGCTGATCATTATCACCGGCGCCCTGATGATCGCGGCGGGCATCGCCGGCTTTGCCTATACGATACCCCTGGGCTCGATCCCACTGATCCTGGTCTGCGCCTTGCTGCAGGGCGGCGGCTTCGGCATTGCCTGGCCGTTCCTGACCCGCGTCATCGTCGCCTCCGCCCCGGACGACGAGCAGACCATCGCCTCGGCCGCGGTGCCGACCATGCAGCGCATCGGCTACGCCGTGGGGGCCGCCCTTGCCGGCATCGTCGCCAATGCCAGCGGCTTCTCGCAAGGCTTGAACCACGACGCGGCGGCCAATGTCGCGAGCTGGCTGTTCCTTGCCTTCGTCCCGCTTGGCATCCTCGGCTGTCTCGCCGCCTTGCGGACGTCAGCGGCCGCAACTCGACCGCTGGAAGCCGTCGGCTGACTGGAGCAATTCCAGGAAAAGTGTGTACGGTTTTCCGCCCGGAATTGCGTCAAAACAAAAAGTTAGAACTTCAATTCGGGCTGTCTCAATCGACACGCAGCCGATAGCCGACACCGGTCTCGGTGGTGATGTAGCGCGGCTGGTCGGGGGTCTTCTCGATCTTCTGCCGGAGCTGCCTGACATAGACCCGGAGATACTGCACGTCGGTCGAATCATCCCAGATCTGCTTCAGGATGAAATGGTGGGTCAGCACCTTGCCGGCATGCTGCACCAGGATGCGCAATATGTCGTATTCCTTCGGCGAGAGTTTTATCTCCTTGCCCTCGACCTTGACGATGCGCTTGACCAGATCGACGCTGAGGTCGCCACTTTGGAATACAGGCTTCTCGCCCTGTTGCTGGAACTTGTGCCGCAACGCCACGCGGATGCGCGCCACCAGTTCGTTCATGCCGAACGGCTTGGTGACATAATCGTCGGCGCCGAGTTCGAGCGCATTGACGATGCCGGCCTCGTCGGTGCGGCTGGAGAGGATGACGACGGGAATGTCGAGCCCCTCGTCACGCCATTTGCGCAGGAGCTCATGGCCGCCCATGCCAGGCAGACCGAGGTCGAGCATCACCAGATCCGGCTTTTCCTGTTCCATCAGCTCGATCGCCACCTTGGCGTTCGGCGCCTCGCTGATGGCATAGCCCTGGCTGCCGAGGCCGACCCGAAGCAGCTTGCGGATCGGCGGCTCGTCATCGACGACCAGTATCCTGACATTCGAATTTGTCATGAAGGCCGATCCACGCTGGTCTCTTCGCCGCGATTGCCGACATCGGATGATTCCGCCGGCACCGGCATCCTGATGGTGAACGCAGCCCCAGGGCGGTCGGTCCGGTCGGCGGCCGAGATGGTGCCGCCCATCGATTCGACAAAGCCGCGGCAGATCGACAGGCCAAGCCCGGTGCCGGCGCGCACCTGATCGCCCTTGCGCACCCGGTAAAAGGTGTCGAACACACGTTCCAAATCATGCGACGGAATGCCCGGCCCCTCATCCATGATCTGCACGATAACGGATCCATTGTCGGCCCATCCCTGCACGCGGATCGTCGAGCCGGACGGCGAATATTTCGACGCATTGTCGAGAAGGTTGAACAGAACCTGCTCGAACAGCACGGGATCGAGCTTCAGCATCGGCAGGTCGGGCGGAATATCGACCTCGATCTTGTGTTCGCTGGTGATCTTGCGGGCGCGGTTGAGCGCCGTGCCGACGATATCGCCGACATAATGCAGGGCATAGTTCGGTTCCATGGCCCCGGATTCGATCTTGGTCATGTCGAGCAGATTGGCGATGAAGCGGTTCAGCCGCTCCGATTCGTCGATCACCGTCGACAGGAGCTCCGCCCGGTCCGGCTCGGGCAGATCCGGCGCGAATTCCTTGAGCGTGCCCGCCGCTCCCATGATCGCCGAGAGCGGCGTTTTCAGGTCATGCGAGATCGAGGTCAGCAGGGCCGAGCGCAGCCGGTCGGCTTCGGCCGCGAGCTTGGCGCGGTCGACATCGGCGACCAATTGGACGCGTTCGATCGCCACCGCCGCCTGGTCGGCCAGCGCATCAAGCAGGCGCTGTTGCTCGGGCGTCAGCAGCGGGCCCTGCTTGTCATTGTCGAGGCCGACGACACCGATCGCGGTGCGCCCGGTACGCAAAGGCAGATAAAGACGCTTGGCGCCAGGCAGCGTGTCGGCGCCGCGCCCGGCGGGGCGGTTGTGTTCCCACGCCCAGCGGGCTGCGGCGATATCGGCCTCGGCCAGCGTGTCGTCCGGCGGATAGCCTGCCTTGACGGTGATGGTGCCGTCTTCGGGCAGAAGCAACACCACGCGCAGCTTCAGCATCGAGGCGATCTGGAACGCCGTGGCCCACAGCACGTCGTCGAGCGTGCCGGCGCCGGCGAGCTTCTTGGAGAAGAGGTAGATGTCCTCGGTGGCCCGCGCCCGCGAGCGGGCAGCGACGGCCTGGCGCTGCATGCGCGCGGCGAGGTTGCTGGCGATCACCGCCACGGCAAGGAAGACGGCGAGCGCCACGATGCTCTCGGGATCCCGGATCGTCAGCGTGTAGCGCGGCTCGAGGAAGAAATAGTTGAAGGCAAGGGCACTGAGGAAGCACGCATAGAGCGCCGGCCAAAGGCCGCCGGCCACCGCCGATGTCAGCACCGCCAGGAGGAAGACGATCGCCAGATTGCGGACGTCGAGGAACTGGTCGAGGACGGCGCTGACGGCCAATGAACCCGCGACATAGGTCGTGGCCAGCATATAGGGCCAGATCTGGAATTGCTTCTGCTCGGCCGCCGCCTTGACCCTTCTCGAGGTCGCCTCGGCATCCCGCTCGGTCCCCGAAATGACGTGGACGCTGATGTCGCCGGCATTGCGGATCAAATCATAGGTGAGCGAGCCCTCGATCAGTTCGCGCCAGCGCGACCGGGTCGGCCGGCCGACCACGATATGGGTGAAATTGTTGGCAGTCGCGTGGCGCACGATGTCCTGCGCGACGTTCTGGCCGGGAATGGTCGTCACCTCGGCGCCGAGCTGCTCGGCAAGGCGCATCAGCGTGGCGAGCCGGTCCTTGTCTTCCTCGGACATGCCGGCCGAGCGCGGCGTATCGACATGCAGCGCCGTCCATGGCGCGCGAAGCCGGTCGGCCAGCCTGCGTGCGTAGCGGATGCGGGCCGCACCGCCCGGACGCGCGTCGACGCACACGAGCACCCTCTCGCCCGCGGCCCATGGGCCCTGGATGGCGTGCGACTGCATGTGATTGAGCAACTGCTCGTCGACACGCTGGGCCGTGCGGCGCAGCGCCAGTTCGCGCAAAGCCGTCAGATTGCCCGACGAAAAATAGTTCTCGATGGCGCGCTGCGCCGTGTTGGGGAAATAGACCTTTCCCTCTTCCAGCCGCTTGATCAGGTCGTCGGGCGTCAGGTCGATGATTTCGACATCGTCGGCCTGGTCGATAATGGAATCGGGAACCGTCTCGCGCACCCTGACCCGCGTGATCTGCGCGACGACGTCGTTGAGGCTTTCGACATGCTGGATGTTGAGCGTCGTGTAGACGTCGATGCCGCGCGCCAGGATCTCCTGGACGTCGAGATAACGCTTGGGGTGGCGGCTGCCGGGTGCATTGGTGTGGGCGAGTTCATCGACCAGAACCAATGCGGGGCGCCGGGCGAGGATTGCGTCTATGTCCATCTCGTCGAGGACGCGCCCCTTGTAGTCGACCTTGCGGCGGGGGATGACTTCATAACCCTCGACCAGGGCCTGGGTTTCCCCGCGGCCATGCGTCTCGACGATGCCGATCACGACATCGATGCCGTCGGCCAGCCTGGCACGGCCCGACATCAGCATTTCGTAGGTCTTGCCGACACCGGGCGCGGCGCCGAGGAATATCCGCAAGCGGCCGCGTCCCTCCCGCTCGGCGTGCTCTAGCAGCGCGTCGGGGGAAGGTCGGTTCTCGTTGCTTCTGTCGTCCGGCATCAGGATCGATCATGGAGAGGTCCGGGGATGCTGTCGATCCCCGGACCGCGCCATACCTATTTAGCCGCGTCCAGCGCCAGGTTGAGCGCCAGCACGTTGACAACAGGCTCTCCCATGAAGCCGAGTTCCCGGCTCTCGACCTCGCCGTCGACAAGCACCTTGACCTTGGCTTCGTCGATGCCCCTGGCCTTGGCGACGCGCGGAATCTGGAAATAGGCGGCCTCCGGGCTGATCTGCGGGTCGAGGCCGCTGCCCGACGCCGTCACCAGGTCCATCGGCACAGGCTGGTTCGGATTCTCTGCCTTCAGCTTCTCGGCATCGCCCTTGATGCGCTCGATCAGCTTGGGGTTGGTCGGGCCGAGATTGGAACCGCCGGAGGCGCCGGCGTCATAGCCGTTGCCGGCGGCCGAAGGCCTGCCGTGGAAATACTTGTCGCTGGCGAAGGCCTGGCCGATCAGTTCGGAGCCGATGACCTTGCCGTCCTTCTCGATCAGGCTGCCATTGGCCTGACGCGGGAACAGCGCCTGCGCTATGCCGGTCATGCCCAGGGGATAGACCAGGCCGGTCAGCACGGTGAAGAAGACGATCATGACGATCGCGGGTCTGATTTGCTTGAGCATCGGAATGATCCTTATGCAAGGCCAAGGGCCGTGACGGCCATGTCGATTATCTTGATGCCGGCGAACGGCACGATGATGCCGCCCAGGCCGTAGACGAGAAGGTTGCGGCTGAGCAGCGCGCCGGCGCCGATCGCCCGGTATTTGACGCCGCGCAGCGACAGCGGGATCAGCGCGATGATGATCAGCGCGTTGAAGATGATGGCCGAAAGGATGGCGCTCTGCGGCGTCGCCAGATGCATGATGTTGAGCGCCTGCAGCGGACCGGTGGTCTGGCCCGGCGCGACATAGAAGACGGCGAACATGGCCGGGATGATGGCGAAATACTTGGCCACGTCGTTGGCGATCGAGAAGGTGGTCAGCGAGCCGCGCGTCATCAACAGTGCCTTGCCGATCTCGACGATCTCGATGAGCTTGGTCGGGTCGCTGTCGAGATCGACCATGTTGCCGGCTTCGCGCGCGGCGACCGTGCCCGTGTTCATGGCGACGCCGACATCGGCCTGCGCGAGTGCCGGCGCATCGTTGGTGCCGTCGCCGCACATGGCGACCAGCTTGCCCTTGGCCTGCTCGTCGCGGATCAGCTTCAGCTTGTCCTCGGGCGTGGCCTGGGCCAGGAAGTCGTCGACGCCGGCTTCCGCCGCGATGGCCGCCGCCGTCATCGGATTGTCGCCGGTGATCATCACCGTGCGGATGCCCATCTTGCGCAGCTCGGCGAAACGCTCGCGGATGCCGCCCTTGACGATATCCTTGAGGTGGACGATGCCGAGCAGCCGCCCGTCGCGCTCGACCGCCAGCGGCGTGCCGCCGGACTTGGCGACCTCGTCGGCGATCGCCTGCAGATCCCGGACCGTGTCGCTGTTCGGCCGCGTCGCGTGGCTGGCCACGGTCGCCTGGTTGACATGGGCGAGCACGGAATCGACCGCCCCCTTGCGCACCGAGGAGCCGTCGATGTCGACGCCGCTCATGCGGGTCTGCGCGGTGAAAGGCACGAAGGCGGCGTGCAACGTCGCCATGTCACGGGCGCGGATGCCGTATTTCTCCTTGGCCAGCACGACGATCGAACGGCCCTCCGGCGTTTCGTCGGCAAGCGAGGCGAGTTGTGCCGCGTCGGCCAGTTCCTGTTCGGTGACGCCCTTGACCGGGCGGAATTCCGTCGCCTGGCGGTTGCCGAGCGTGATGGTACCGGTCTTGTCGAGCAGCAGCGTGTCGACGTCGCCGGCGGCCTCGACGGCACGCCCCGACATGGCCAGCACGTTGAAGCGCACCAGGCGGTCCATGCCGGCGATGCCGATGGCCGACAGCAGCGCGCCGATGGTGGTCGGTATGAGCGTGACGAACAGGGCGACGAGCACGGTCACCGAGATGTAGCCGCCGGAATAGGACGCAAAGCTCGGGATGGTCGCCGTGGCCAGCACGAAGATCAACGTCATGCCGACGAGCAGGATGTTGAGCGCGATCTCGTTCGGCGTCTTCTGGCGTTCGGCGCCTTCGACCAGGGAAATCATGCGGTCGAGGAAAGTGTGGCCGGCGGCAGCGGTGATGCGTACGCGGATCCAGTCGGACAGCACCTGCGTGCCGCCGGTGACCGCCGAGCGGTCGCCGCCGGATTCGCGGATGACAGGAGCCGACTCCCCGGTAATCGCCGCTTCGTTGACCGAGGCGACGCCTTCGATCACTTCGCCGTCGGACGGGATGATGTCGCCGGCTTCGACCAGGACGATGTCGCCGACCTTCAGGCTGGTGCCCGGCACCAGCTTGAACTTGCTCCTGTCCTCGCCGGTCAGGAGCTTGGCCTGGGTCTCGGTGCGTGCCTTGCGCAGGGAATCCGCCTGCGCCTTGCCGCGCCCCTCGGCGACGGCCTCGGCGAAATTGGCGAACAGCACCGTGAACCACAGCCAGATGATGATCTGCAATGTGAAGCGCAGGTCGCCGCCGCCGGTGATGAGATCCCTGACGAACAGCACTGACGTCAGCGCCGAGACGATGGCGACGACGAACATCACTGGGTTGCGGGCCAGTGTGCGCGGGTCGAGTTTGCGGAAGGCACCGCCAATGGCCGGCCACAGGATGCGGGCATCCATGATAGCGGTTGATTTTAACTGGCTCATTTTGAAGCTCCGGCTTCGCTGTTGTTGGGCGGCACCGGGTGATTGGATGCCGAAAAGGGTGGGCCGTAGACCAGCAGCCAGATCACGATCATGACGGCCGCGATGCCCAGGAACGTCGACACGGTCGGGAAGGGAGGAGGCTTGGCCTCCCCCTCGCTGCCGGCTGGCGGCCTGGCCTTGCGACGCTTGCTGCTGAACAAGGGCATGGCCGCCTCAGAAGGTTTGCCCATGGATCATCGCCAGGTGCTCGATGATCGGCCCGACGGCGAGCGCAGGGAAGAAGGTGAGGCCGCCGACGATGACGATGACGCCGATCAGCAGCCCGACGAACAGCGGCCCATCGGTCGGGAAGGTGCCTGCCGAAGCCGGCACGGTCTTCTTCGCCGCCAGCGAGCCGGCGATGGCGAGCGCCGGGATGATGACCAGGAAGCGGCCCATCAACATGCCGATGCCGATGGTGATGTTGTACCAGGGCGTGTTGCCGCTGAGACCGCCAAAGGCCGAACCGTTGTTCGCCGCCGCCGAGGTGTAGGCGTAGAGCACCTCGGAGAAGCCGTGCGGTCCGCCATTGGCAATCGAGGCCACGGCGCTCGGCAGGACAACGGCGATCGCCGTGAAGATCAGCATTGCGAGCGGCAGGCACAGGATGGCCAGCATCGCCATCTTGACCTCCTTGGCCTCGATCTTCTTGCCGAGATATTCGGGCGTGCGGCCAACCATCAGGCCGGCGACGAAGACGGCGACGACGATGAACATCAGGATGCCGTAGAAGCCGGCGCCGACGCCGCCGACGATGACCTCGCCAAGCTGCA
Source organism: Mesorhizobium sp. B2-4-19 (assembly GCF_006441315.1). Lineage (NCBI taxonomy): Bacteria > Pseudomonadati > Pseudomonadota > Alphaproteobacteria > Hyphomicrobiales > Phyllobacteriaceae > Mesorhizobium > Mesorhizobium sp. B2-4-19. The sequence goes on from NZ_VFUV01000008.1 coordinate 97,362, forward strand.
TGTTGATGAGCGGGATCATGCCGCCGAGCGCGGTGAAGCTGTCATGCATGGCGTTGACCGCACCGCAGGAAGCGGCCGTCGTGATGACGGCGAACAGCGCCGACAGAGCGATGCCGAAGCGGGTCTCCTTGCCTTCCATATTGCCGCCGTCGATGCCCAGCGCATGGATCAGCGGATTGCCCGCGGCCTCCGCCCAGTAGCAGACGGCGACGCCGGCGATGAACAGCGCGCCCATCGATGCCAGGATCGCCCAGCCCTGGCGCTGGTTGGCGACCATGCGGCCGAAGACGTTGGTCAGCGCGGCACCCAGCGCGAAGATCGTCACCATCTGGATCAGGTTGGAGATGGCGTCGGGATTTTCGAACGGATGCGCGGCATTGGCATTGAAGAAGCCGCCGCCATTGGTGCCGAGCATCTTGATGGCGACCTGCGAGGCGACCGGGCCAAGCGCGATGGTCTGCTTGGCGCCTTCCAGCGTGGTGGCGTCGACGTACGGCCCAAGCGTCTGCGGTATGCCGAGCCAGACATAGACCAGGGTGAGCACGATGCAGAGCGGCAGGAGCACGTAGAGCGTGCAGCGGGTCATATCGACCCAGAAATTGCCGATCGATTTGCCGGAGGCGCGGGCAAAGCCGCGGATCAGCGCGATGGCGATGGCAATGCCGGTGGCCGCCGAAACGAAATTCTGGACCGTCAGCCCGGCCATCTGCAGGAGATAGGACATCGTGCTTTCACCACCGTAGTTCTGCCAGTTGGTGTTGGTCACGAAACTGGCGGCGGTGTTGAAGGCGAACGCCGGATCGACCGCGCCCATGCCGGCGGGATTGTAGGGCAGACTGCCCTGCAGGCGCTGCAGGGCATAAAGCACCAGGAACCCGGTAAGGTTGAACAGCAGCAAGGCCACCGCATAGGCGGTCCAGTGCTGTTCCTCACGTTCGCTGGTGCCGCAAATGCGGTAGAGCCCGCGCTCGAGCGGGCCGAAGATCGGTGAAAGCGGCGTGCGATCGCCGTTGAAGACGCGGTGCATGTAGAAGCCAAGCGGCTTCGTCAGCAAGACGATGACCCCGCAGAAGGCAAGGATCTGTATCCAACCGTTCAGTGTCATGGCTGTGGCTTTCCGTGCCTTCAGAAGCGTTCTGGACGAACGAGGGCGTATGTGAGGTAGGCGAGCAGGAACAAGGTCACGCCGCCGCCGAGGATGTAATCGAAAAGCATGGCTCGATCCTTCAGCTCAAATTCTGTCGCAGGCTTTGACGTAGGCCAAGGACAGGGCAAAAAACAAAACCCCTATCCCGAGAACAATGATGTCCATTGTGCTTGTTCCTTGCTTTGATTTTTCTACTCGGCAGCTGCCGGAGCAGGCCTGCAACTACGTGAAAGCGGCGCGCCGCACTCCGATTGGCGGCGTCCGACGTTTTTCCCATGCGGAATATGGACCCGACCGCCATAAAGGTTCGAGACGGCCCGGGGCGGAAAGAAATAGAAATTTTATAAAGGTTTTGGCAACGATTTAGGCTCTGACGCGGACGGCCGTCGTGCTGCAAACTCTAGGTGTGCAACCTCTACAACATCACCACGTCGCAAGAGCAACCTTGAGCCATCGACATCTACCCGAACCAGTTTGGCCCGGTAGTTCGCAATGCATCGGACGGCGAGCGCGAGCTTGCGATGGGGAATGCGACCCGCTGGAGCGTGTCCGGGGCAACGCGGACTCCGGACCACCAACATCCGCAATCATCAGTATGACCACTGGCGACAGTATATTGGTTGGTGTCGAGCATCGTTGCCTGGTCCCGGCGACGTGCTTCGCGGAGCCAGCCCCATGCCGAACGACAAGGACCCCGAGGCAGGCGGCACTCAGCGGAACTTTTGGTTCGCCCTCAATGAAGATCGCTCGTTCGTGTTTTAACGGTCGAGACCCCAAATGTCCGGATTTCTTGCGAAGTACTCGATCAGCATCTCAGTGAGAACCCGGACTTTCCGTGCGGGGTGCTGACCTGGCGGTCGGATGACATACGCGCCTGCCGAAGGTGGGGGATAGCGTGTCATTACCGGAACGAGGGCGCCGGAGGCCACATATTCGTGTGTGATGCAATCGGGGAGCCAGGCGATGCCGAGTCCCGCCGCCGCGGCAGCGGCTAGCGCCGTAGCGTTGTCGGCCTTGAACCTGCCCTGCGGCTGAACCGTGACGATCTTGTCACCATTCATGAACTGCCAGGCTTCCGTTCCTTGCATGAGGGCCTGATGGTTGACGAGTTGCTCTACCGTCTCAGGTGAACCGTGCGCTTTGATGTAATCAGGGCTTGCGACAAGCTTTCCATAGATCGGTCCGACGCGCTTCGCGATCAGGTTGGAGTCATGAAGGTAACCAACCCGGATCGCGCAATCGAAACCTTCGGCGATCAGATCGACGAAGCGATCGCTGTAGGAGGTATGGATGTGGAGCTGCGGGTGGTGTTGCGCCATTTCCGCGAGCACGGGGGCGAAGTGGGTCGGGCCGAAAGAGAGCGGCATGGCAACCCTCAGACGGCCGCGCAGCTCACCGGTGGGGAGGATCGTTTCCCTGGCCGCATCGATCTCGGCGCTGGCTCTGGCCGCATGCTCTCTGAACGTGATCCCCGCTTCCGTAAGCGCGGCGCCGCGGGTCGTTCGTGCAAGAAGTTGAATACCAAGTTCCGCTTCAACCCGAAAGAGCCGCCGACTGACGATCGATTTGGAGACGCCGAGCCGGCGCGCGGCGGCCGATACGCCCCCTGCATCGGCCACTGCGACGAATGTCTGTAGATCTTCGATGTCCATTCGGCGTTCCTTATTCCGCGACACAGCTTGTCTGATTATGGCACTACCGCGTCACCAAAAGGAACAGCAAATTGTGTCCAGGCAACGTCGCCTGCTGGCGCATGTCTCCCGTGAACCCATTGCCGTCCGTAGCGGCAGAGAAAGGAAGTCTTGATGACCCCTCGTAACGGCCTCGATTCGCTTCTTCGCCCCGAAGATTCGGTCCTCGTTCTGATCGACCATCAGCCTTATCAGCTCGCAAACCTGAACAGCCACGATCCGCACATGGTGGTCAACAACACGACCGCGCTGGCGAAGCTAGCAAAAGCCTTCAATGTTCCGACCATTCTCACCAGCGTGATCGCGGCGCGCGGTGGGCTTCTCTTTAAGCAGATCACCGACGTATTTCCGGACCAGGAAGTCATCGATCGCACCTGGGTGAACACCTGGCAGGACGAGAATGTGGTGAACGTCGTCAAGGCGACCGGCCGCAAGCAGCTGATCATTGCCGGCCTGTGGACCGAGGTCTGCGTCGCAATGCCCGTGATCCAGGCCGCCGGCGAAGGCTGGGACGTGACCGTGATCACCGACGCGTCGGGCGGGATTTCGAAGGAGTCTCACGAAGTTGCCATCCAGCGAATGATCGCGGCCGGCGCGAACGTGATGACCGTGATGGCGCTCGCTGGCGAATGGCAGCGCGATTGGGCGCGCACCGAGCATGTCGAGGAGCTGAGCGAGATTCTGATCCAGCACTTCGGTGGCAGCGGCATCGCCTTCCTGTGGGAGCAGCAGCTCCTCAACACACCGGTTCCGCGCGCCGCAGCGTGAATCGAGCGGGGACGACGAGCGGTCTCTCCGGCGCCCGAGCGTCGCTCGAGCCCCGTCGTCCCCTTCCTCGCACAGAGCGACGATGCCGTGATCCATGGTCTTCAGCAGGAAAGCGTGGGGATCGACGAAATCGCCGGACACCTGCAATGAGGTGAACTGCCGGCCGCCATTCTCCAGCACTTTGTAGCGCGCCGCCAGCCCGTCGAGGATCAGCGTCGAATAAGTCGGACGCGACCCCGACGCGACGATGTCCTGGCCGGTGGCGAAATGCCTCTCGAACGTCATGGCGCCGGCCAGCAGCGCCTTCTCGGCGTCTGACAGCGCGTCATGCTGCCCCAGGTTCAGATAGAGGGATTCAAGCACCGCAATCTCCGGCGAAAGGGCTTCGGCGGCCGATCGCCATCTTGTTCTGTCGGAAGCAAAAGCGGCTTCGGCTACATACGCCGTTGGCCGCTGCTAAGCATCAACATTTGTTAGCGCCTGCTTGTTCCGCGGCAAATGCCGCTCTGACGGAACAACTGGCTGGTCCGCGAATTGTCGGTTGAATATCTCGCCATCTCATCAGTCTGAGGGTCAGCCCATCATGCCTCGATATTATCTTGACCTCTACAATGGCGACGGTCTGACGGTCGATGATGACGGCCAGGTCTTCGAGACGCGCGAGCGCCTGCGGCGCGAAGTGATCCGCATTCTGCCTGACATCGTCCGCGACGAGATCATCGAAAACGACCACACCTCACCGTCAAGGTACGCGACGAAGAGGCGCACCAAATATTCAAGGCGTCGCTTGTCGTCTCGTCAGGTTGGTGAGTGACATGTCGCTATCCCGGAACATCGATGACAAAAGTTTTCCAACCATCATTTGTAATCGCCGCCCCAGCCGCAACGCTGCACCATGCGGGGCCGGAAGATGATGGAGGCGCCGATTTGTTCCAAACCAACGCCGGTTCGTAATGGAGTTAGCAGTACATGGTCCGTGCAAAAGTCGACACCCAGCGCGATGAGCGCGCCAAGCGTGAATCGCAGATCGTACTCGACGCCGAGCGGGCGGCCCGCGAAGCAAAGACAGCCAGATTGAAAGAGCTGCGCCTCGCAGCGCAATCATCGCAAGAGCCAGATCCGACGAGGCCCAAGCCGACGCGACGGCGCGCGCCTTCGAAAGGTTGACCGCCTACGACTGCTGGATAGACATCATCGGTAGATGACGGCGATCCCTGTGATCGTCTTGCAAAGCGAAGCCCGGCTCGGGAAGACTAAGCCGGGCTTTCGGTGGTGGCCGCGTTAGCCGCCACGACGGGAGGTGGCCTCAAACTCAGGCGGCGTAGCCGCCATGGCCGCGCGCGACGGCACGCGCCACGATGACCGGCTCGACTTCGGGCCAGAGGATGCCGGTTGCTTGTGCGAACTCGACGAGCGCATGGCGCGCCTCGTCCCTGGTGATACAGCCTTCCAGCGCAAGACCGCACGCCTCCACGGCATTGCGATAGAGCAGACCACGGCGCGAGGTCGTCCAATCGGTCAGGAAATCGTGCATTTCGGCCAGCGAGGCAATCTCGCGCTTGAAGCCGAGGCCGACGGTCAGTGCGACCTGTGAATGAAACAGCTTGTCGTGCATGAAGCAGGCTCCTGATTATAGCAGCGCCAGGAGAAATATCCGGGCTGGTCCACGGACGGGACGCCGTGAAACGCTCTGCGGGCCAAGAGGTTCCGGGCCGGGAGCTTTCATATGAAATGCGGCGGTCGTGCTCTGATCGCGATGCCCGCATCGTTCCCGTCAGCCCTGGCCAATCAGCGTTCGAATGGCCCGGAAATCATCGCTCCTGAGCGTTGTGCGCGGCCTGCAGACTGTCTTGTGAAACGTCCGCGATGCGCCAGGACTGCGCTGCTTCAGCGGCTGTCGTCTCACGCACCTCGCGCTGCGTCGACAGGCGAAGAACTGTCGCAAGACGGTTTCCCAGCGAGACGCCCGGCTTTTCGACCACAAGGTGCGCGACCAGCGCCATGAGGACCAGAAGCACCATCGCAATCAATATAACGAGCCAATATTGGGCGGCGTTGTCCATGGCGAAGGCCCGCAGAGGCGCGATGGAGAATGTCGAGCGACCTCCAAAGCCATCGCCGTGCCGACGGCCAGAACATAGAGCGGCCCGATCCTGAAAGCCCGCTTGAGGAACAGGGTCGGAAAATCCACGGAGGACTTTGCCGACAGCAGTTTCCCCCAGAACAAATAGGCGGAGATGATGAAGAACAAGGATACGCCCACCTGTCCCAGTGGGCCATAGAAAGCCGAAGGCGGATGCTTCCATGCGCCGGTCGCCAGCATTTCATGGTATTTGACGGCGTGGTGAAGCACGATGGCAAGCGCCAGATAGCCTCGCATTCCGTCTATTGCCCGCACCCTGGAGGAGTTCGATTCGAAACCCACCCGCTGAAACAGCGGCATGCCCGTAAGCGGCCAAAGCAGCGCGACGACCACGAAAGCGGGCCAGATGTCATAAAGTCCAATCACGATTGCTCCGAGCCGATGCGCACAGCACGCTGAGTCGCCTTGTTGGACTATGCAACCTCGCCCGGAGCCGGCACAAGCGCTCGCCACCATCCGCCAACCGAACGATCATTGGCTTGCCGGAGCGCATCGTTCCCCTGAGGCCCGGGTACCCTAAGCCCTTGGACTGCTTGTGGCTGACACCGAGATCAATCAGCGATTGGGAACGCTGGCGGAGAGAGCGTCCGAAGATGCGACTAGTCTTGACTAGTCAGAAGTAGCCAACCTGTTGATTTCCCGAGATTTTAGTTAGGCATGACTAGCTAACAAATCTGCGGAAGGCTTCAAAAAGGTTAGTCGGGACGACCGTACTAACACCAAGGAACCTCCGCAATGGCATCGAAAATCGACACTCTCAATCGCGAGCTTCGCAATCGGATCAATGCCGGCCAAGCTAATCTGTGGTCGCATGGCAACGGCTTGTGTTTCGCGTTGTCCAGCAATGGCAAACCCACTTGGGTTTTCCGCTATACGTTCGGCAACAAGCGCCGCGTCATGACACTTGGACCGCACAACGATCCGATCAGCGACCGGCAATTCAAAGAACTGGAAATGGTCGCTATTGAACACCGCGACCAAGTGAAGGCCGGCACTGATCCGCTCATAGCGACAAAGCCCAAACAGTCAAAGACGACCGGCGACGATACGTTTGAAGACGTGGCCCGCGACTACATCGCAACGCATAGCGGCAACTGGCGTAACGACAAACACGCGGCCCAATGGTCGAGCACTCTGGAAACCTACGTCTACCCAAAGATCGGACGGTTGTTGCCTCACGAAATCGGCGTTGATCACGTATTGTCGGTCTTGCAGCAACACCACATTCGGCGCGGCAAGCGACTGCCACTTTGGGACGCCGTGCCCGAGACGGCGAGCCGTGTTCGAATGCGGATTGAAACCGTCATCGCCGCAGCGAAATCCAAGGCAATGGGAAGTGCAAACCCCGGGATCAAAGCCATGTGGAAAGATCACCACAACCCGGCAAAGTGGGAAGACGGGCTAGAGCATTGGCTTGGGAAGGGCAAGCAATCCAAAGGCCATCATGCAGCGATGGCTTTTGCAGATGCCCCGGGATTTGTGCAGGAATTGCAGACAAAGACCGACTACTCAGCAAAGGCGCTCATGTTGACGATCCTTTGCGCAACTCGCACCGGCGAGACTTTGCTAGCAACGTGGGATGAATTCGACCTTGAAGCCGCGACTTGGAAGATTCCAGCCGAACGCATGAAAGCCGGTATCGAACACCGCGTTCCTTTGTCGAGCGCTGCAATCACGCTGTTGAAGGGTCTGCACCGTATCGCCGGCAATCCGTATGTCTTTCCGGGCCAAAAGCGCAATCAACCGTTGTCTAATATGGCTATGCTGGAGATGCTGCGTGGCATGAGGGAGGGACTGACCGTTCACGGCTTCCGAAGCGCATTCCGCGACTGGTGCAGCGAAACAACGCTGCATCCTGACACGATCGCTGAAATGGCGCTCGCTCACACAATCAAAGACAAAACGGTTGCCGCATATCGTCGTGGCGATGCCTTCGAACGTCGCAAGCAACTCATGCAACAATGGTCAGATTATCTTTTGATTTCCAACGACAACTATAAGCAAGAATGGCAACGATTGATCGCGTAGACCGGTGATCTGTGGATAACTATCAGGACGGCCCGGCTAAGCGGGCTGTCTCTTTGACTACTCATGCATAGTCATGCTTAGCTATGTCGTCTTATATTGCCGCCTCGATTTTTGGGCGCGCGCGAGCGGTGGATGCCGCATGCCACGGTGAAGACGTGGCGCAAAGCGGCTGGATGGCTGCAAATCAACCCAAAAGATTTGGAAAGCTTCCCCACATGGATGCTATGACGGTACTCACGCGCGACCAGCTTTGCGCCATGCTCAAAATCAGCGATACCTCCCGCCAGCGGCTCGAAAGGATCGATCCGACTTTTCCGCGCAAGCTGCACGTTTCGGCCCGCAAGGTCGGCTATCTCCTTAGCGACGTACATGCATATCTCGCTCGGCGGCGCCAAAAAGCGGCATGATCGGTTTGCGACAGCGGTTAGACGGCAATTTTGCTGCCGTTATTGCCAGAAAAAGCGTATTGTTTTCAATAAGTTATTTGAAACGAGTTCAACGGACGGATGTTCCGCCGAACTTAAAGATAAGCCCGGCAAGGCGTTGCGAGCCGTACCGGGCAAAATCAGTGTTTAAAAACGATTACGGAAAGTGAAGTTACATGAACGCCTTAGCACCGAATAACACGGTTGCGCAAGACTTTGCTCTATCGTCGTCACATATCGCAGCGTTGACCGGGCAACAAGACGGCAGCAACGTTGTTTGTGATATTCGTTTTATCCACGACACCGATAAGAGCAGACCGGCGATCCCGACGCGTGGAACGCTACAACAACTTTGGACGACCATCCTAAATTATCAAACGCAAGGCTTCGGCGCTTTCATCAACTGCAACGAAATGGATGGCAACGGGCTGACACTCGCCAACGTCCAATCGATCCGCGCTCACGTCATCGACCTCGACAACCTTAGCGCCGCGCAAAATTACGAACGGGCAGCGCAATTCAATCCAGCACCATCATTCGCCGTGCAGTCATCGCCGGGACGATTCCATGTGTATTGGAGCGTTCAACCCTAGCGTCGAGTGTGCATGAGGAAAACGCGGTGCGCTAGAGGCGGAGGCATCCTCCGCCACGATCGTTGAATTTTAGGCTCTTTCCAGATCGACTAACCTTTCCGACCAACCATATTGGGAAATCCGTTCGCTTGCTGCTCGCGATAGCCGTTTGCGGTCGGCTTCCTTGGTATATATCTCTGCCGTCGCCAGTTTCGTCCAAGCGTACATTGCGCATAGTTCATGGGCGGTCGCGCCATTCTCGGCGGCAATGGTTGCGCCGGCTTTACGAAGTCCGTGCGCTCGACACTCGTTAGGTAGCCCGGCGTTCTCGCATTGCAGCGCAAACCAGTTGCCGAAGCTTTCCGGCGAAGTGAACGGCTTGCCGCAGGACGTAACCATAAACGACAAATCGCCGGTCGTTGTTGCGTCAATGGACCGCTGCAATTCCGGCCAAATGGTCAGATAGACCATGGTGTTGGTCTTTTGGGTGCGCAGCGTAATCAAACTGTCGCGGACGTGCTGCGGCCCTACGCGAACAACGTCCCCTCTCCGTAGCCCGCAGAACAGCATGATATCGAGCGCGAGCCGGGCGCGAGTGCCTACCGGATGGAACACGCGGTATTGCTCAACCTGATCGACCGTCCAGCTATGGAAACCGTCCGTCTTCGCCTTGATTGGCTTCACGCCGTTACAAGGATTGTGGTCGATATGGCCGGCACTAACTGACCATTCAAATAGCTTGCGGATCGCCTTCAATGCGTTGTTTGCGGCGAACGGTGTATCGGCTTTGGCATCCATCGCGGCTTGAAGGTGCTGGCGTTTGATGGCCTTGAAAGGTTGCGTCCCGGATTTCTCAACCAAACGCGCAAAGATGCTGTCGCGAACGCGGCGGGTTGATGGTCGTAATCCTTTGAAATGGGCGCTTTGCCGGTATTGGTGGATAAGCCACGCAAGGGTATAAGCCGCAGGACGGCCAACGGGTTGAACGACAAGCTTCCCGGCAAAGGCGTCGTTGTAAGCCTTGATATATTCGCGCGAATTATATTCGCCCGGCAGTCGGACGCGGATTTGTCCCGGTCGTCGGAAATACCAGACATGTTTTCCATGGCGATTGCGCTCATGAATTTCGTACCGTCTGCGGGCGGCAATCAAAACGACACCTTTACGTTGTCGACGGACGACCGGTCGTCGGGGTGCCGGTCAGTTGCGCCCGATGCTGGCACAAGGCGAATGTTTATACCGCCCGGCGTTTCGATGACTGGCACGTAACCCGCCTTGGACGCGCCTTTGCAGATCGCGGTAATCTGCTTTTGGGTGAGCAAAAGTTTCCGTGACATTTAGCGTCCCCTTGGATCGGCGGCGATTTGGTTGACACGAGCCGGCAGCGCGTACGTGTCGTACTGGTCAATTCCAGCCTCAACGCCCTGCTTTACGGCGTCTTCAAGCTCTCTCCGCCCGAGAACCCCGCTGACGTTCACATTGAGCGTACCGTATGTGCAATCTTTACAACATCACCACCAGCCAAGATGCCATCCGCGAATGGACCCGCGCATTGCGGGACATCACGGGCAATCTTGAACCGTCCCTTGACGTTTACCCCAACATGCCGGGACCGGTTGTGCGCAATGCGCGAGATGGTCAGCGCGAGCTAGCGAAACTGCTTTGGGGAATGCCAACGCCGATAGAGCGAGTGAAGGGCAAGGCCGACTATGGCACGACCAACATTCGCAACCCGCAATATTCGCACTGGCAGCAATACGTTGGCGTGGAAAATCGCTGCGTCGTGCCCGTGACCAGCTTCGCAGAACCTAGCCCAACTCCCAACGACAAAGACCCAGAGACAGGCATTCAGCGCAACTTTTGGTTTGCCCGGAGCAAGGACCGGCCCTTGTTCTTCTTTGCCGGCATGTGGACGCCGTGGCACGGTGTTCGCCGGGTCAAAGACGGGCCGGGCGATTTCGAGCTTTACGGCTTCATGACGACCAAGCCTAACGCCGTCATTGCCCCGATCCATGAAAAGGCAATGCCGGTGATCCTGACCACTCCGGAGGATGTCAATGCGTGGCTAACCGCGCCATGGTCCGAGGCGCGACACATGCAGCGGACAGCGCCCGACGACGCCTTGGTGATTGTCGAGAAGCCGGCCACACAGATCAAGTTTCCGCAGCAAGCACCGGTCCAAGGATCGCTGTTCTGACCGTCATTCGTCCCGCCAAACGGGGCTTTTCCGAACCTGTATCTTGACCAGCCGGCGCACCTTCATCCGCTCGCGCTCGGCCGCGACAGGAACGATGACATCGCATTCAATGTTGTCTTTCCGACCGCATCGCTCGCATTTCATCGCGCGGCAGAGTCGGTTCACATCGGTATCGCCAAACAGCTTTATGAGGTCGCCGGGATCGTAATAGCGCCGGCCGTACCGATCATGGCAGTACCCGCAATCAACCCACACCAACTGACCGTTCTGCACGGCAGAGCTAAGGAACCAGATGGTTGTGCGGCGCTTGGGCGGTTGCTCGGGCATGACATACGAATTGGAAGCCATTCTTTGCCAAGTCAATTCGACCTTGACAATTTTGTTCCGTTTTTGTTCACTAACGGCATGGACCATCAGGAGTCAATGAAATGGACCACATTGTCAGGCTCGACAGCCGCCAAGAAGCTGCACTTCAAGCCACGGCCGATAAATTCATTGCCCTTCACAAAGGCGACCCGGTGAAGGCGCTCAAGGAAATGATCGTGCTCAATGGCCGTCTTCAACAGCGGCTTGATGCGCTGTCAGGGGCACGGCAACGCCAATGACACGCATCGCATTTGCGAGGGAACTGGAAAGCGCATCGGACGCCATTGCGGATATCGCGTTGACGACTATCGCAAGCGAACTGGCAATTCCCAAAGGCGATTTGGTCGCGCGGATTCTCCGCGAATGGCTGGAAACGAATGCCTATCTGCCTGTGCCGTAGATACTAGACGAAGAGAGCGCGACCGAAGGCAGTGCGCAAATCACGGACGGGGCATGGCCCCGGCGATAAAGTATATCAGACCGGTTCCAGACCACGTCACGATAGACATCAATATTGCCCACACAATTCGCGAATACATTGGACGCTCATTCGTGTTAACGCTCGGGAATGTTTCCTGCACTATGCGTTCCAACACGTAGAGCATCTTTATAAGCAGAAAAATTGAAAATACCACCGGCCCAATTAGGTAAAAAATATAAAGCGAAAGCTCTAGGTACGTCGATCCGTGGCGCTGAATGACGTATCGAACACCAACAGCGGTACCAACCGAAAACGCCACCGTCGTAAGCGCCATTCGGGCCAAATCAAACCACGGCCTTTCCTTATCGAGCACGGCTTGAATTTTCTGTGCAACCATCGGTGCGACTCATTTTTGGAGTGAGCCCCAAGCATACGACATTTCAGCAATTCGTAGAATGGACGATCAGCGCTGTGGAAAGATCACCGATGGTTAGTAGATTGGTTAGTTGATCACTAACCGAAAATCGCCAAACCCCATGTTTTCTGTGCGTTTCAGGGGTTGACTTGGCGGAGAGAGCGGGATTCGAACCCGCGTTACGGTCTCCCGTAAACACACTTTCCAGGCGTGCGCCTTCAACCACTCGGCCACCTCTCCGTCCGTGCCTTCGCGCCGGCCGGTTTCGCCGCGCGGGTTGGGGAGATGCATCTCCTTGGGGCCGCGGTGCGGAACGCCCGCGCCATGGACGCCGCCCAACCAGCGGACATCCTTCCCCGGCACCTGAGCCGTCGAAGCAACAGGCGCGGGGCTCATCTAGTCGATCCCGCGCCGAATGCCAAGCCATAACGGCACTCTATTCGCTTTGCCGGCCACATGGCGGTTCGCGAGGCCGCCCTCGCACCGGTTTCCGGGGCGCCGGCGCCGAATGATGTGCACAGGCAAGGCCGTAAGACCCGCCGCGCTTGACTTCGCGGCCGGCCATCTGTCGAGTGAGGCGGAGGCTTTGCGGGGGCATTGTCCGGACATGACATCGAGCAGCGAACAACCGAGTGGGCAGGCGCCGGCCGGCCGCCCGGGCGGCGACCTTTTTTACGTCCCTGCGGGCTGGCTCATCTTCGTCATGGCGTGGTCGGTCTATGGCCTGGCGTCGGCATGGTGGCTGGTCGGCAATTCCGGCCTGCCCGACAAGATCTTCTATTTCCTCGTTGGCGGGCTCGTCGCCAATGTCATCACCATCCTGTGGGGGCTTTACCTGCTCGGCCTCGCCTTTGGCCGTTCAGGGCGTTTCCCCCGCCATTTCACCATCTGGCAGATCGCCACCATCGTCTGGGTGCTGGCGAGACAGGCCTATGTGCTGACAGTGCCGGAATTCGCCTTCTCCGCCAGGAGCCTCGGCATCACCGCCATCGAGATCAGCATCGGCCTGCTTTGCATCTACCTGTTGCGCCCCGGCTCCGGCGCCGGGACCGTCTACGCCAGGCCGCAAACCGAAGCGCCGCCGGTCTTCGTTTCCATCATCGCCGCCTTGCTCGGCATCATTCTGGGCGCCGTCGTCGGTGCCCTGGTCGGCTTCTTCGCCGGCTCGGTGATCGCCGATGTCGCCGAGGTGAGCTGCTTCGAGGGCGGCTGCGGCTATTTCGCCGCCTTCATCGGCCTGGCCGGGCTGGTGGTCGGCGCCATTGGCGGCGGCATTCTCGCCGTCTGGCTCGTCCATCGGCGCATGCGCAAGCCTGTGGCATAGGACAGAAAAGCGCGGGCCTTCAAATTCGCGTATCGCGGTTGCGGGCGGGCCAGACAAATTCTATTTCTCGTTTCGAGACACGTGCCGGAGATCCCTTGGGAAAGCATCCAGGATCGGCCGGGGGAGAACCTGGATGTTTCGCTTCATTTTCCGCCTTGCCGCGATGGTCGCGCTGTCGGTCTCCGTCATCATGGCGGTGCTCGACACGACGCGCACGGTGGCGGCTTCGGCGCTTGTGCTAACGCCGCTCAATGCCAGCTGGCTGGCGGTGTCGCCGCAGACGCGGGCGGCCTTCGAGACCTTCGTCCGCGCCAAGGCCAGTCCGCTTTTGTGGGATGGCGCCATCGCCTGGGTGCTCGACCGGCCGGGATTTGCCGTGTTCGCGGTGCTGGCCTTCCTGCTCTACGCCATCGGCTACAGGCGCCAGCGGCGCACAGGCCAATTCGCCGCCAACTGATCGGCAAAGGTCGCCAGGCAAGATCGAGCTGCGGCGCGGCCTGCCCCTGGCACGCTTTTCCAAAAGGTCAAAATTCCGCGTGAATTTTGTTTCGGGCCGTGCCAGATTGCCGCCGGGCGGGAGGGGAATACACTCCTGGCTGACGTCGCATGCCGGCCGCAGAACCGGGCAGGCAGGCGGGGCGTAACGGAAAAAAATAACCGACAGGGTGTGGATCACATGAAACGTATCGTTCTCGGCCTCCTGGCCGCAACCGCAATGGTTCTTCCGGCTTTCGCCGCGGATGTCCAGCCGGCCATCCTCTATGATCTGGGCGGCAAGTTCGACAAATCCTTCAACGAGGCTGCCTTCCATGGCGCCGAGAAGTTCAAGACCGAGACCGGCACGCCCTATGTCGAGTTCGAAGTGTCCAACGCCTCGCAGCGCGAGCAGGCGCTGCGCCGCTTCGCCGAGGACGGCCACAACCCGATCGTCATGGCCGGCTTCGCCTGGGAGGATGCGCTGAAGAAGGTCGCGGCCGAATATCCCGATCTCAACTTCGCCATCATCGACGATGCCGTCGACCTGCCCAATGTCCGCTCGCTGGTGTTCAAGGAGAATGAGGGCTCCTACCTCGTCGGCATCATGGCCGCGATGGCATCGAAGTCGAAGAAGGTCTCCTTCATCGGCGGCATGGACATCCCGCTCATCCGCAAGTTCGAATGCGGCTATGTCGGCGGCGCCAAGTCGGCCGGCGCGACCGACGTCATCCAGAACATGACCGGTGACACCCCGGCTGCCTGGAACGATCCGGCCAAGGGCGGCGAAATCGCCAAGACGCAGATCGACCAGGGCTCCGACGTGGTCTACGCCGCGGCCGGCGGCACCGGCGTCGGCGTGCTGCAGGCGGCGGCGGATGCCGGCAAGCTCGGCATCGGCGTCGATTCCAACCAGAATGGCCTGCAGCCCGGCAAGGTGCTGACCTCGATGATGAAGCGCGTCGACGTTGCCGTCTACACCGCCTTCATGGATGGCAAGAACGGCACCTTCAAGGGTGGCGTCGAGAATCTCGGCCTGAAGGAAGGCGGCGTCGACTACGCCATGGACGACAACAACAAGGCGCTGGTGACCGCCGAGATGAAGGCTGCCGTGGAAAAGGCCAAGGCCGACATCATCGCCGGCAAGATCAAGGTGCACGACTACACGGCCGACAACGCCTGCCCCTATTGATCGGCAGAGACGTCAGGTCAGGGCTAACGGACCGCCGGGTGAGAACCCGGCGGTCCTGCATTGGGCTACAGCTTGCCCGCCAGGTAACCCAGCGCAAACGCCACGATCAGCCCTGCGGCAACGACAAATCCGCGCCGCCCGCCAAGCGCTTGCAGGCCGATTCCATATGGCGGCCGGGAAAGGCCCCGGATCACCGTCGCCGGCCCGGCGTTGCCGTCGCCGAGGTGGACGCTGCGCATCTGCGGTAATTCGGCGAGGCGTTGCGTCACCAGTTCCCAATGCCTGGTTGGCAGGAGTCCTCGTTTTTCGTGACGGTCGAAGAATTGCATCTGCCCCGCAAACCGCACCACGGCGTCGCGGAAGGTGGGGTCGATCTCGAGATCGCGCTCGGCCCGTTCGCGCTCCGCATCGCTCATCAGGCCCAGCACATATTCGCCCGCCCTTTCAATGCGATCGCCTTCACCGGCCATGATTTGCGCCCTCCCCTCGTCTTCACCAATGCGGCGGCTTGGTCACCGGTACGTCGGGCGCCGCCTGCTCCTCCAGTGCCAGGAAGCGATCGGTCAGCGCGTCGAGCTTGCGCTGCATGCGCTCGATCACCGTCCACTGTTCGGCGATCTGTCCCGACAGTTCCTCGATGGTCCTTTCCTGCTCGGCGGCGCGGATTTCCAGCGTCGTCAGCCGGTCGGCGGGCATGATCATTCGCAGTCCCTGATCTTGCACCACAATGCCTTGCGTCGTGATGCGAATTTCGACGCCGCCATATTAGCGAATATGAAGCCTGCGGACACGTTGGAAATTGACAAGCGCACCGGGATTTGCCGAGAGTGGATACTGCTCCGGCCAATTGGCACCGGCGGGGCGTCATGCTAGGCATTTTGACCAAGCGATAAAAAAATAAGAGTGGGACTGGCTGCATGGCGCAAGCCGCAATCGAACTGATCGGCATCAACAAGAGTTTTGGCGCCGTGCACGCCAACCGCGACATCAACCTGGAGATCGCGCGCGGCACCATCCACGGCATCGTCGGCGAGAACGGCGCCGGCAAGTCGACGCTGATGTCGATCCTCTACGGCTTCTACCAGGCCGACAGCGGCGAAATCCGCGTCGGCGGCAAGCCGGCATCGATCAAGACCCCCAATGACGCGATCGCGCTCGGCATCGGCATGGTGCACCAGCACTTCATGCTGGTCGACAATTTCTCGGTGCTGGAAAACATCATTCTCGGCGCCGAAAGCGATGCCCTCTTGAAAAGTAGCATCGCCAAGGCGCGCTCCGAACTCGACCGCCTCGAAAGGGAATATGGGCTCGAAGTCGACCCCGACGCCATCATCGAGGAACTGCCGGTCGGCCTGCAGCAGCGCGTCGAAATCCTCAAGGCGCTCTATCGCGGCGCCGAGATCCTCATTCTCGACGAGCCGACGGGCGTCTTGACGCCGGCCGAGGCCGACCACCTGTTCCGCATCCTCAAGCAATTGAAGGAACAGGGTAAGACGGTGGTGCTGATCACCCACAAGCTGCGCGAGATCATGGCCATCACCGACACTGTCTCGGTCATGCGCCAGGGTACGATGGTGGCGACGCGCGAAACCAACAAGACGACGGTGGGCGAACTGGCCGAACTGATGGTCGGGCGGCGCGTGCTTCTGAGGGTCGAAAAGGGCGAAGCGGAAGCCGGCGCCGTCAAGCTCGCGGTCAAGAACCTGACGGTGAAGGATTCGCGTGGCGTCACAATGGTCGACGATATCTCCTTCGACCTGCGCGCCGGCGAGATCGTCGGCATCGCCGGCGTCGCCGGCAACGGCCAATCCGAACTGCTCGAGGCGATTTCCGGCATCAGGCATGCCGTTTCAGGCTCGGTCATGCTCGACGGCAAGCCGATCGACCTGACAGGTGCCGCCGACCCCGGCGAATTGCGCGACCGAGGGCTGGGGCACGTGCCGGAGGATCGGCACCATGTCGGGCTGGTGCTGGCCTTCGAGGAGAACGAGAATTCCATCCTCGGCTATCACGACGACCCTCGCTATCTCAAAGGGCCTTTCCTCAACGTCGATGCCATCATGGCCGACGCCAAGGACAAGATCGACAAATACGATATCCGGCCTGGCAATCCGCGCCTGAAGACGGCGAACTTCTCCGGCGGTAACCAGCAGAAGATCGTTCTGGCGCGGGAGATGGAGCAAGATCCGGGCGTACTGATCGTCGGCCAGCCGACGCGCGGCGTCGACGTCGGCGCCATCGAATTCATCCACAAGCGCCTGATCGCCATGCGCGACCAGGGCAAGGCGGTGCTGGTGGTCTCCGTCGAACTCGACGAGATCCGCTCGCTCTCCGACCGCATCCTGGTGATGTTTGCCGGCCGCATCGTCGGCGAGCGCGGTCCGGAAGCGACCGAGGGCGAGCTTGGCCTGCTGATGGCGGGCGTCGAGCGCCAGGAGGCAGCACTTTGAGCACGCCATACGCCAAACTGCCGGCCTGGGCTGACTATGGGCTGATCCCGCTGATCAACCTGGCGGTGGCCTTCATCGTTGCCGGCTTCGTCGTGCTCTTGGTCGGCGAGAACCCGTTCCGCGCCGCCGTCATTCTGGTCGAGGGCGCTTTCGGCAAGGGAACGGGCATCGCCTTCACCCTCTTCTATGCCACCACCTTCATCTTCACCGGGCTTTCGGTGGCGGTCGCGGCGCATTGCGGCCTGTTCAACATTGGCACCGAGGGACAGGCCTACATTTCGGGCCTCGGCATCGCCATCGTCTGCCTGTCCTTCGACAGCATGCTGCCCTGGTGGCTGACATTTCCGATGGCCATCGTCGCTTCGGCGCTTGTGGGCGCGTTGTGGGCGCTCATCCCCGCCTACCTTCAGGCCAGGCGCGGCTCGCACATCGTCATCACCACCATCATGTTCAACTTCATCGCCGCCTCGATCATGGTCTATCTGCTGGTCGGACCGCTGAAGCCGGCGGGGTCGCAGGCACCGCAGACCCGCAACTTCCTTGCCGGCGCCGAACTGCCGAAACTCAACTGGATCATCGAGCTGTTCGGCGCCAAGATCCGCTCGGCGCCGCTCAACGTCACCTTCCTGCTGGCGCTGCTCATGGCCTTCCTGGTCTGGCTGCTGATCTGGCGCACCAAGCTCGGCTATGAGATGCGCACCTATGGCCATAGCCCCAAGGCGGCGCGCTATGCCGGCATTTCGGAAACCCGCATCATCATCACCGCGATGATGATCTCTGGCGCGCTGGCCGGCATGATGGCGCTCAATCCGGTGATGGGCGACCAGCACAATGTCGCGATCGACTTCGTCTCCGGTGCCGGCTTCGTCGGCATCGCCGTGGCGCTGATGGGGCGCCTGCATCCGGTCGGCATCGTGCTGGCGGCGGTGCTGTTCGGCATGCTCTATCAGGGCGGCGCCGAACTTGCCTTCGAGATGCCGGCGATCAGCCGCGACATGATCGTCATCATCCAGGGCCTGGTGATCCTGTTCGCCGGCGCGCTCGAACACATGTTCAGGCCTTACATCCAGGCGCTGTTCGCCTCGTTCAGTCCGAGGTCGGTCGGCATGGAAGCGGTCAAGGGAAAGGGCGCCTGAGATGGATGTCTTTATCGCCATCGTGCAGATACTGGACTCGACCATCCGCTTGTCGGTGCCATTGCTGCTCGCCTGCCTCGCCGGCCTCTTTTCCGAGCGTTCCGGCATCTTCGACATCGGGCTGGAAGGCAAGATGCTGGTCGGCGCCTTCGCCGGCGCCGCCGCAGCTTCCGTGTTCCATTCGGCCTTTATCGGCCTCGGCATGGCGATCCTGATTTCGGTCGCCTTCGCCATGGTGCACGGCTTCGCCTCGATCACCCACCGCGGCAACCAGATCGTTTCCGGCGTGGCGATCAATTTCATCGCCGCCGGATCGACCATCATCCTCGGTCAGGCCTGGTTCCAGCAGGGCGGGCGCACGCCGGCTCTGCAGCCGGGCGAGCGGTTCGACGCGATTGTCTGGCCCGGCGCCGAAGCGGTCAGGGACGTGCCGATCATCGGACCGATCTATGCGGAACTGATCTCGGGCCATTCGCTGCTGGTCTACCTCGCCTTCCTGATGGTGCCGTTCACCTGGTGGGTGCTGTTCCGCACCCGCTTCGGCCTCAGGCTGCGCGCCGTCGGCGAGAACCCGGCCGCCGTCGACACCGCCGGCATTTCGGTCGCCTGGCTGCGTTACCGGGCCCTGATCTGCACCGGCATCCTCACCGGCGTCGCCGGCGCCTATCTGTCGATGGTGCAGAATGGCGGCTTCGTGAAGGACATGACCGCCGGCAAGGGCTACATCGCACTGGCAGCGCTGATCTTCGCCAAGTGGAAGCCGGTCAACGCCATGTTCGCTTGCCTGCTGTTCGGTTTCCTCGACGCGGCGGCGATTCGCCTGCAGGGCTCACCCTTGCCGATCATCGGCAAGGTGCCGGTGCAGTTCATGCAGGCCTTGCCCTATATCCTCACAGTCATCCTGCTCGCCGGCTTCATTGGCAAGGCCATCCCGCCGCGCGCCGGCGGCGTGCCCTACGTCAAGGAACGCTAATGCATGTCGCCCAAAAGTGACCTCGGTTTTGGGAGAACGACATGCATAAAACAAAGAGTTAAAGCGCGTCGCCCGAATCCGCTTCGACGCGACGCGCTTTAAGGGCCGACGGCCCGGCGCGTGCCTCGCGCCGGGTTTTGGACACGATCATCGGAGAGAACAACTGAAATGTCGCATGATCTGTTCGAAGCGGCCAGGACCGCCATGGCCAAGGCCTATGCGCCCTACTCGAAATTTCCGGTGGGCGCCGCCTTGCGCACCGAGGACGGACGCGTCTTCGCCGGCGCCAACGTCGAAGTCGCCTCCTATCCGGAAGGCTGGTGCGCCGAGACCACCGCGCTCGGCCACTACATTATGGGCGGCGGCGGCAAGATCGTCGAAATCGCCGTCCTTGCCGAACGCATGGCCAAATGCTCGCCTTGCGGCGGCTGCCGCCAGCGGCTGGCCGAATTCTGCCAACCGGACACAAAACTCTACCTCTGCGACAATACGGGCGTGGCCGAGACCGTGACCATGGGCGACATGCTGCCCTATGGTTTCCGGGGCGAAATCTTGAAATGAGGAATTGGCTCAAATGAAGAGCGGGCTGCAATGACCGAAAAGGCGGTGGACCATCTGATCGAAAGGCTGGACGGCCTGGCGCCGTCGACGGCGCTGGTGCTGGGATCGGGCCTCGGCGTCCTTGTCGACCGGATCGAGCACCCGATCCGCGTCCCCTATGCCGACCTGCCCGGCTTTCCCAGCAGCGGCGTCAGCGGCCATGCCGGCGAAGTGGTGGCGGGCCTGTTTGCCGGCACGCCGGTGCTGATGCTGTCCGGCCGCGCCCATTATTACGAGCACGGCAACGCGGCGGCGATGCGCCCGGTGCTGGAAGTGCTCGCCGGCATCGGCATCACCAAACTGATCCTCACCAACGCCGCCGGTTCGGTCGACCCGGACATGCCGCCGGGCTCGGTGATGATGCTCACCGACCATATCAATTTCTCCGGCAGCAATCCGCTGATCGGCGAGCCCAGCGACCGCCGCTTCGTCGGCCTGACCGAAGCCTATGATGCCGGCATCCGCAAGGCGATCGAGCGCGCCGCCAAGGCAACCGGCACCGCGCTGCACAAGGGCGTCTATATGTGGTTTTCCGGCCCGTGCTTCGAAACGCCGGCCGAAATCCGCATGGCCCGCATCATGGGCGCCAACGCCGTCGGCATGTCGACCGTGCCGGAAGTCATTCTCGCCCGCTTCCTTGGCCTGCGCGTCGCCGCCTGTTCGGTCATCACCAATCTGGCGGCCGGCATGACCGGAGCCGAGCTTTCGCATCAGGAGACCAAGGACATGGCGCCGGTCGGCGGGTCGCGGCTGGCAACGGTCCTGCACAGAGTGTTCCGCGACGGACTGCTGGAGAGTTGATGCTTCCGCAGGAAATCATCCGCCACAAGCGAGACGGTCACAGGCTCTCGGCCGGTGAAATCGCTGCCTTCATCGGCGGCGTGACCTTGGGCACCGT
The DNA here is from genome assembly GCF_006441315.1 of Mesorhizobium sp. B2-4-19. Classification (NCBI taxonomy): domain Bacteria; kingdom Pseudomonadati; phylum Pseudomonadota; class Alphaproteobacteria; order Hyphomicrobiales; family Phyllobacteriaceae; genus Mesorhizobium; species Mesorhizobium sp. B2-4-19. The sequence continues at coordinate 118,582 of NZ_VFUV01000008.1, forward strand.
CACCGATGGCCAGGCCGCGGCTTTCGCCATGGCGGTGTTCTTCAACGGCATGAACCGCGACGAGGCGGTGGCGTTGACGCTGGCCATGCGCGATTCCGGTGATGTGCTCGACTGGTCGGACCTGCCCGGCCCGGTCACCGACAAGCATTCGACCGGTGGCGTCGGCGACAATGTCTCGCTGATGCTGGCGCCGATCGTCGCCGCCTGCGGCGCCTATGTGCCGATGATTTCGGGCCGCGGCCTCGGTCATACCGGCGGCACGCTGGACAAGATGGATGCGATCCCCGGCTATGTCAGCCAGCCCGATCTCGCGTTGTTTCGCCAGGCGGTGCTGGAAACCGGCTGCGCCATCATCGGCCAGACCGCCGATCTGGCACCCGCCGACCGCCGCCTCTATGCCATCCGCGACGTCACCGGCACCGTGGAGTCGGTGCCGCTGATCACCGCCTCGATCCTGTCGAAGAAGCTGGCCGCCGGCCTGGGCTCGCTGGTGCTCGACGTCAAGGTCGGCAATGGCGCCTTCATGGAGAAGTCGCGCGACGCGACCGCGCTCGCCAACAGCCTGGTCGAGGTCGCCAGCGGCGCCGGACTGAAGGTGTCGGCGCTGATCACCGGCATGAACGAACCGCTGGCCTCGGCCGCCGGCAATGCCGTCGAGGTGCGCAACGCCGTCGATTTCCTCACCGGCCGTCTGCGCGACCGGCGGCTGGAGGATGTGACGCTGGCGCTGGCCGCCGAAATGCTGCAGTCGGCGGGACTGGTGTCATCCAACCAGGATGGCTTGCGGCGTGCCACTGAGACGCTCACCAGCGGCCGCGCCGCCGCCACCTTCGCCCGCATGGTGGCGGTGCTCGGCGGCCCCGCCGATTTCATCGAGAAGCCGGAAAAATATTTGGCCGTGGCAGCCACGGAATTGGCGGTCAGGGCGACGACGGACGGCTTCGTCACCGGCATCGCCACCCGCGACATCGGCCTTGCGGTGGTTGGTCTGGGCGGCGGGCGCACGAGGCCAGACGACAAGATCGACCCCAGCGTCGGCATCACCAGGCTGCTGCCCATAGGCGCGGAAGTCCATGCCGGAGACCCGCTGGCACTGATCCACGCCCGCTCGCCCTCCGATGCCGAGGCGGTCGCCGCCACCGTGGTTTCGGCCTATGCGATCGGCACCTCGAAGCCACCGGCCGACAAAACCGTCATCCGGCGGATCCTGCCGCGCGGTTGATTATTGGACGAGCAGCAGCGTACCGTTTTCGGCCTGATATTTGCCGAGCCGGCTGAGGAAGCTCATGCCGATCAGATTGGTGCTCAGCGCCCTGTCGTCGAGCACGATGGCTTGCACGCCGTCGACGCTGATGCTGCCGATCTGCAGGCGGTCGATCATCACCACCGCCGCCTTGATCGAGCCGTTGGCGGTGTTGACCCCATGGCTGAAATCGGACGGATTGAGCGACAGCCCGATCCTGCGTGCCGTCGACGTGTTGACGGCGACCAGCGTGGCGCCGGTGTCGATCATGCCGTCGACCTGACGGCCGTTGAGCTTGAAGGTCGACGAGAAATGCCCGCGCCCGTCCGCGGTGACGACGACCTTGCGGCCGGTCGGCAGCGGCGCTGCCGGTCTGTCGGGAACCGACGCCAGGTTGATCTGCGGTTGTGCCCCGACCTGGGGCCTGGCCGTCACCGTCGATTTCAGCAAGTTCTCGAATATCTGCGGATTCGACTGATAGACGACCGGGATCGATGCCGATGTCCCGGCAAAGACGCTGAGGATGAGAAGCTTGCGCAGCATGGATCGGCCTTCGTGAGAGCCAATCGTTTAGCCCCGGCATGGTATTTGCCGCTTTAACGGGCGCTAAAACCGCGCCGTTGCGTAAACATTCGGTAAACAGTACCAGGAACTTGCCCGCTGCTATTTCGTCCCGTACATGCGGTCGCCGGCATCACCGAGGCCGGGCATGATGTAGCCCTTCTCGTTGAGTTGGCGGTCGATGGAGGCCGTGAAAACCGGAACGTCCGGATGCGCCTTGGTGAAGCGCTCGATGCCTTCGGGCGCCGCCAAAAGGCACAGGAAGCGGATGTTGGTGGCGCCGCGCCCTTTCAGTTTGTCGATCGCCGCGATCGCCGAATTGGCCGTCGCCAGCATCGGGTCGACGACGATCACCAGCCGGTCGGCGAGATCGCTTGGCGCCTTGAAGAAATATTCGACCGCCTCCAGCGTCTCGTGGTCGCGATAGAGGCCGATATGGGCGACGCGCGCCGCCGGCACCAGGTCGAGCAGGCCTTCCAGCAGCCCGTTGCCGGCGCGCAGCACCGAAGCGAACACCAGCTTCTTGCCCTCCAGCGTCGGCGCTTCCATGGTCTCGATCGGCGTTTCAATCGTTGTCGTCGTCAGCTCGAGATTGCGCGTGACCTCGTAGCCGAGCAGCAGCGATATCTCGCGCAACAGCCGCCTGAAACCGGCCGTGGACGTCTCCTTCTTGCGCATGATGGTCAGCTTGTGCTGGACAAGCGGATGGTCGACGACGGTGACGCCCTTCATGATGTTCTCCTGATGCGTGTCGCCCGGCGCGCGGACGCGCTTCAGGCAGCTGGAACGACCCTAGCGACTATGGACCGGCCAAGGAACCGCTTGGCCGCCATCGACCACAGCTTTGTCGGAAGAAAATCAGCGCGCCGCGCCGTTCAGCCGGGCAAGAAGTGCCGCCTTGGTCTTCCTGTCGACAAAGGCGGCTTCGATGGCGGTCCGGGTGACGGCGGCAAGCGCCTTTTCGTTCATCGCAAAATGCTCCGCCGCGATATCGTATTCGCGCTTCAGCGAGGTCCAGAAATAGGGCGGGTCGTCGGAGTTGAGCGTCATCTTGCAGCCGGCGGCCTGCAAGGCGGGAAAAGGATGGTCGGCAAAACTGTCGAACACTTTAAGCGCGATGTTGGAACCGGGGCAGCACTCCAGGACGATGCCTTCGTCGGCGATGCGCCGGACAAGGTCCGGGTTCTCGATGGCGCGCACGCCGTGGCCGATGCGCGAGGGGCGGATATGGTCAAGCGCCGCCTGGACCGTCTCCCAGCCCGTCAGCTCGCCGGCATGGATGGTGATGCCGAGCCCGGCCTCGCGTGCAATCTCGAAAGCCCTGACATAGTCCTCCATCTCGCCCACGCGCTCGTCGCCGGCAACACCGAAGCCAGTGACCAGCGGATTCCCGCAGCGCGCCGCGAAGCGTGCCGCCCGTTCGATCGATTCCACGCCGACTTGGCGCACGCCGGTGACGATCATGCGGCCCTCGATGCCGGTCTTGGCCTTGGCGCGCAGCATGCCTTCGCCCAGCGCATCGGTATAGGCCTTGGGCGAGAGCCCGGCTTTCGTCGCATGGTCCGGCGAGGTGAAGACTTCGGAATAGATGGCGCCATCGCGGGCAAGACTGGTCAGATAGTGATCGGCCAGCCGCGCGTAGTCCTCTTCGGTGCGGAACAGATCGGCCGAAAAATCGTAAGCCGCGAGGAAGGACGTAAAATCGTGCCAGACGAAGGAACCGTTCTGGATATAGGGCGAGGTATCCTTGCCGTATTTCTGCGCCTGGCGGATGACGAACTCGGGCGCCGCTGCCCCTTCAATGTGGCAGTGCAGTTCTGCTTTCAGAGGCATTCAAACATCCCGTCGGTCAGTCCAGGTCTTGAAAACCCACCACCTGGAAGCGCGGCTGAACACCGCGCCTTAAAGAATAGCGCCCACAGCATCGATCGGCTATGGTCCCGCCGGTTTTGTGACGGATCAAAAAAATGTCAGTTGAGAGAACCACGGCGGCGGGCGGCATGGAAACCTCCTATGGTTTCAAGCGTGTGAGGGAAGGCGAGAAGCAGTCCCTGGTCAATGATGTTTTCCACAAGGTCGCCAATCGCTACGACCTGATGAACGACCTGATGTCGGCGGGCCTGCACCGGCTGTGGAAGGATGCCATGGTCACCTGGCTCAATCCGCCGAAGCGGCCAGGCTGGAAGGTCCTGGATGTGGCGGGCGGCACCGGCGACATTGCCTTCCGCATCGTCGATGCCAGCCATGGCAACGCGCACGCCACCGTGCTCGACATCAACGGCTCGATGCTCGCTGTCGGCCGCGACCGGGCCGAAAAGAAGGGCCTGTCCGGCAACACCGATTTCGTCGAGGCCAATGCCGAGGAACTGCCGTTCTCCGACGCCACCTTCGACGCCTACACCATCGCATTCGGCATCCGCAACGTGCCGCGCATCGATGTCGCGCTCGCAGAAGCGTTCCGCGTGCTGAAGCCCGGCGGCCGGTTCCTGTGCCTGGAATTTTCCGAGGTCGAGATGCCGCTGCTCGACAAGGCCTATGAAGCCTGGTCGTTCAACGCCATCCCCAAGATCGGCAAGATGGTCACCGGCGACGGCGAGCCCTATTCCTATCTGGTCGAATCGATCGCGAAATTCCCCAACCAGCAGAATTTCGCTGCGATGATTTCCCGCGCCGGTTTCGACCGCGTTTCCTTCCGCAACTATTCCGGCGGCATTGCCGCGCTTCATTCGGGCTGGAAGCTTTGAGGCTGGCCCGCATTTCCCATTCTCGATATGGCTCATGCCGGTCTCAAGAACCGGCCTGGGTGCGGCCGTGAGCAGCGTCGGTGCCGGTTTCAGGCTCGCGCGGGCCGGCTGGGTGCTGGTGCGCGAGGGCGTCATCGCCGCCCTGCCTGGCGAGGAACTGTCCGGCCTGCCGAAATTCGGCTGGCGGCTGGCGCGGCTGTTCACCCGCCGCCGCGCGCTCGCCTATGAGCGCAGCGACCGGCTGGCGAAGGCGGTGGTCCGGCTCGGCCCGTCCTATGTCAAGCTCGGCCAGTTCCTGGCAACGCGGCCCGACGTCGTCGGCAACGACATGGCGCTCGATCTCGCCATGTTGCAGGACAAGATGCACACATTCCCGAGAACTGAGGCGGTAGCGGCCATCGAAGCCTCGCTCGGGCGCAAGGTGGGCGATCTCTACGCCGAGTTCGGCAACCCCGTCGCCGCCGCTTCGATCGCCCAGGTCCATGCCGCCGAAGCCATCCATGATGGCGCTGCCACCAAGGTCGCGGTGAAGGTCATCCGGCCCGGCGTGCGCCGCCGCTTCTTCCAGGATCTCGAAAGCTATTTCCTCGCTGCCCACCTGCAGGAGAAATACATCCCCTCCTCGCGCCGCCTGCGGCCTGTCGAGGTGACCGAAACGCTGGCGCAGACAACCAAGATCGAGATGGATTTGCGCCTCGAGGCGGCGGCACTCTCCGAACTTGGAGAGAACACCAAGGACGATCCGGGCTTCCGCGTGCCATCCGTCGACTGGGAGCGTACGGGTCGTGACGTTTTGACCATGGAATGGGTCGACGGCGTCAAGATGAACAACATCGCAGGCTTGGAGGAGGCCGGCCACGATCTGAAGGCGATCGCCGCCAATCTCGTCCAGTCATTCCTGCGCCATACGCTGCGCGACGGCTTCTTCCACGCCGACATGCATCCGGGCAATCTGTTCGTCGAGGAGGACGGCACCATCGTCGCCGTCGATCTCGGCATCGCCGGCAGGCTCGGTAAGAAGGAGCGCCGCTTCCTCGCCGAAATCCTCTACGGTTTCATCATGCGCGATTATCTGCGTGTCGCCGAGGTGCATTTCGAAGCCGGTTACGTACCGCGCCAGCACGATGTCGCGGCCTTCGCGCAAGCGATCCGCGCCATCGGCGAGCCGATCCACGGCCAGCCGGCCGAGACCATTTCCATGGCCAAGCTCCTGACGCTGCTGTTCGAGGTGACCGAACTCTTCGACATGGCGACGCGGCCGGAACTGATCCTGCTGCAGAAGACCATGGTGGTGGTCGAAGGCGTGGCGCGCACGCTCGATCCCGCCTTCAACATGTGGAAGACGGCCGAGCCGGTGGTCGGCGGCTGGATCGCAGGAAACCTTGGCCCGCGCGGCATGATGATCGATGCGCGCGACGGCGCCAAGGCGCTGCTGACGCTCGCCCGCCAAGCGCCGGAGCTTGCCGCGCGCACCGACCGGCTGTCGCGCGAGATTGACCTGATGGCCGAGCACGGCCTGCGCTTCGACGAGACCACGGCGCGTGCCATCGGCAGGGCCGAGGCGCGCTACAGCCGCTCCGGCCGCGTCGCGCTGTGGGTGATCGCGCTGACGCTAGTTTATATCGCATGGAAGATTCTTTAGACCTGAAAAACCAAGGTTGAGCCCGCGACTTGCGGCAAATTGATTGCATTGCTATCATCGCCTTCGGCCGACATGAACAAAGTGCAATCATATGGCAAGCATCACGATCCGAAACCTTGACGATGAGGTCAAGGAGCTGCTGCGCCGATTGGCTGCGGAAAACAACCGTTCCATGGAGGAGCAGGCCAGGGTGATGATCCGGGCCGCCGTCGACGGTCAGATCGGATCCGGCCGCATCGACCAGATCGAAAAGACCTTGCGCGAACTGACCGGCATGCACAGCGCGGCGACCCCGGTTGCGGCCCCTGCGAGCAAGATCCTTCCGCGGGGCACGCTTTCCCGAAAGAGCATTCTGCTCATCATCGGCGGCGGCATCGCCGCCTACAAGGCGCTGGACCTGATCCGCCGGCTGCGCGAGCGCGGCGCGACAGTAAGGGTGGTGATGACTGCCGCAGCGCAGGAATTCGTCACCACGCTGTCGGTTGGCGCGCTGTCGGCCGACCACGTCTTCACCGAACTGTTCGACCGCAATGACGAGCACGATGTCGGCCATATCAGGCTGTCGCGCGAGGCCGATCTTCTGGTCGTGGCGCCCGCCACCGCCGATCTGATGGCCAAGCTCGCCAATGGTCACGCCAACGATCTGGCCTCCACTGTGCTGCTGGCCACCGACAAGCCGGTACTGATGGCGCCGGCGATGAATCCGAAAATGTGGTCGCATCCGGCCGCCCGCCGCAACCGCGCGACCTTGGGCAAGGACGGCATCACTTTCGTCGGCCCGGCCAGGGGCGAGATGGCCGAAAGCAACGAGGCCGGTGAAGGCCGCATGGCAGAGCCGCTGGAGATCGTCGCCGCGGTCGAGGCGCTGCTCGATGCCGGCCCCAAGCCGCTGGCGGGGTGCAAGATCATCGTCACCTCCGGCCCGACGCATGAGCCGATCGACCCGGTACGCTATATCGCCAACCGTTCCTCCGGCAAGCAGGGCCACGCCATCGCCGCCGCATTGGCAAGGCTTGGCGCCGATGTGCGCCTCGTCTCCGGTCCTGTAAGCATCGCCGACCCGGCTGGCGTGAAGACTATTCATGTCGAACGTGCGCAGGAAATGCGCGATGCGGTCGAACAGCTTTTGCCCGCCGATGCCGCGGTGTTCGTCGCCGCCGTCGCCGACTGGCGCAGCGAGAATTCGGCCGGCGAAAAGATCAAGAAGGTGGCGGGCGAAGGACCGCCGGTGCTGCGCATGGTGGAGAACCCCGACATCCTTGCCGGCGTCGGCCATCACAGCCAGCGACCCGGCCTGGTCGTCGGCTTCGCCGCCGAGACGCAGGATCTCTTGCGCAATGCCAAGGCCAAGCTCGCGAAGAAAGGCGCCGATCTGATCGTCGCCAACGATGTGTCGCACGAAAGCGGCATCGGCCCTTCAGGCGTCATGGGCGGCGATCGCAACCGGGTGCGGATCGTGTCGAAGGCCAGCGTCGAGGAATGGCCCGAAATGACCAAGGACGAGGTGGCGGCGCGGCTCGCCACCCTCATTGCCGAGCGGCTGAAAACGATCGTCGCTTGACGTGGATTAGGAGAAGTGTGAGCGGTTTCCCGGGAAAAGCGCGCAGCGCTTTCCCAAGGGAATTGCGAACATCAAAGACTACACGCGACGCCAGTTGGACGTCGCGCATCAGATTCCGGACCGAGCCGTCAGTTTGACAAGAGCTCCGCCGTACGGGCGAGCGCGCCGCCGAAACCGTTGAGCGGAATGGAAAAGCTCACCGCTTGTCCCGTATCCGCCGCGAAGGCGTCGATCTTCAGCGTCGTGCCGTTCTTGAGCAACGGCGTGACATTGGCGTCGAACGCCACCGGCACCAGGCAGCCGACGGCCTGGCAGGTGTTGAATGCCAGGCTGCCGTCCAGCTTCTGGTCATCGATGGTCAGGGTGACCCCCTTGGCGAGCGCCAGCCCAAACGGCAGGGCAAGAGTGCCTGTCGCCTCGTCGCCGGTCTTGCTCGAAAGCTCGATCGCCAGCAGCCGCTGGTTGCTCTGTTTGTTGAACTGTTGGTGCGACAGGCTGCAGACCTTGTTCGTGCCCGATATCTGGCAATTGACCGTCCAGTCGCCATGGGTTTCGGACAAGGCCGATGCCCCGCCCGGCAGTTGTGGCGCATCGGCCGCGGCGGGCGGAGCCGCCACCTTGTCGCCTTTGGTCTGCGCGGCCACGGCCGGCACACCGGCGATGCAGGCCGCACCCAGCATCGTAACCAAATACGCGTATTTCCTCATCAAGACCTCTCCCGCCCGGCTCCGCCTCGAGCCAGCCTGGAAACTGAGCTTGAGAGACGCGCTGACTGCATTCTGTTTTGACCGTTTTCCCCGAAGGCGCCATTGTCCCTGGCGGACATGCCGGTGCCATTCAGCTCGAGGCCGGCGCCGACCCGATAGAGCGGCGAATCGGTCGCGTCCGTCAAGTGCAATGCGAGGTTGCCGGGCAGATTCTCCGCCGCCGCAAAGCGGCCTTCGATCTCCCGCCCCTTGTCGGAGAACGCCACTCCGGCCTTTCCATAGAGGCGAACGCTGGCGATCTCACTAAACGCGATGTTCGTGCCGGTCTCCAGCGCTGGCGTCGCCTGCAATCCGTGGCCGCAGGCCGGATGGCCGGGACAGGGCGGGCCACGATTGATTTCAAGGCGACCGATGGACCGCCATGGCATCGCCGGGCAAACACCCTATATTGTGGGAATGGACAGGATTTTTCGCAGGAATGTGCCGATGTCGGCGCGCCGACTATCGATGAGACTTGCATCGGCGGTGCTGGCCGCTACTTTTTTAGCCGGCTTTGCGCTGCCCGCTTCCGCGCAGGTGGCCAATCCCGCGATCAACAGCAACACGCCGATCCAGCAGAACGATCTGCAGGCCCTGCAGAGCCGCATTCAGCGGCAGCAATTCCAGCAGCAGCAACAGCAGTACCGCGACCAGGACCGCGTGATCGTCCAGCAGCCACCGCCGGTCGTGCCGCGGGTCAGGCCGGGCTGCCAGACGCAGATCATCGGCAGCACGGCCGTGAGCAACTGCCGCTGACAGGCGGGCTTCTTTTATTTAGCCGACTTACATGGTAGGGCACCTTGAGGGTCCCCCGGGGCAGTTTGGGTTTGCAAAGGCGCCGCGTCACGCTATGGGGCACTGACCGACTGGACTATTGCAGATGACAGCCACGAAGAAAAAGGCCGTACGCCGGGCCAAGAAAGGGGAAAGAATCCGCCAGGTGGCGGCGATCCCCTTTCGCTTGACCGCGAATGGGAGTTTCGAGGTGATGCTGGTCACGTCGAGAACGACGAGGCGCTTCATCGTCCCCAAGGGATGGCCGATGAAAGGCAAGAACGGACGCAAGGCCGCCACCATCGAGGCGATGGAAGAAGCCGGCGTGCTTGGCAGGACCCTGAAGCAGCCGGCCGGCACCTATTCCTACTGGAAGCGGCTGGCCAACCGCTTTGTCCATGTCGATGTCATCGTCTACCTGCTTGAAGTGACCGAGGAACTGGCCAACTGGCAGGAGGCCAAGCGGCGACAGCGGGCATGGCTGACGCCGGCCGACGCGGCGATGTTGATCGACGAACCGGATCTTTCGACGCTGGTGAAGAACCTGACACTTTCCCAGCCCACGCCGACCGATGCCACCTAGGTGCACTACCGGAGCTGCAATCCCGGTTCAGGACAGCCGCTCCAGCAGCACGGTTGGGGCGTCATGATAGGTGGTCCGCAACACTTCGCGATAGCCGACCTTATCAGCGACATTTAACGAGGCGGTATTTTCGGGATCGATGATGCAGACGGTTTTCACCCGTCCGAAGGTTTCTTCGCCCCAGGCCAGCACACGGCCGACGACCTCTGTGGCGAGGCCCGCCCCGTGCACTTCCGGCGCCAGCGCCCATCCGGCCTCGGGAATGTCTTCGATCGACGGTTCCATGTCGCGCTTCAGGTCGTGAAACCCGGCCTCGCCGACGAAGCGGCCCGTCGCCTTCTCCTCGATCGCCCAGAAGCCGTAGCCGAGCAGCGACCACAGGCCGGCATGACGCAGGAAGCGCATCCAGCTTTCCTCGCGCGTGCGCGGCTTGCCGCCGATGAAGCGGGTGACGGCGGGGTCCGCCCACATTGTTGCATAGGCGTCGAAATCCTCCAGCCGGTGTGCCCGCAGAATGGTTCGCTGCGTCTCGATGACGGGAGCGACGGTCACTTTGCGGTTGTTCATTGGATTTGCCTCGCTGATCTTGTCCGCGCTTAGCAAATTGCCCCTGCGGTGCAAGGGCCAGCGGAAGACGCGCCATCATCCAGAACAGCGGCCCGAAGCAGATCTTCAGCCGTGCCAGCCTATGTTCATGTAGACACCGCCACGTTGCAATTCGTCCAGCATCTGGTCGAGCCGCTTCTGCCTGGTGTCCGGGCGCTTGGCGCGGGCAATCCAGCCGAGATAGTCGTTCTTCTGGTAGTCCGGCCGGGCCTCATAGGCAGTCATCGCCCTGCGTTCCGCCAGGGGCGACGTGAAGGGGGCGTTTCAGTCCGATCATGCCTGAACGTACCCGGACCGAGCGTCAACGCCGCCTATGACCAGGACCAGCTTTCTGTGGGAATTCTGCCCGACGGTGTTAATTTCCCGGCAGGCTGATTCAGCACATTTGCCGCGCGACCTTTTCAGACGCGGGGCTGGTGCTCAACCCAGGGAAGAAACATGGACACGACCGACCTTGTGCTTGCCATTATCCATCATCTGCTGGTGTTTTCCCTGGCAGGGATCATCGGCGCCGAATTCGTGCTGATCCGCGGCGACCTGCCCGCCGTAACCCTCAAGCGACTCGCCGGCATCGACCGCCACTATGGCATCATCGCCTCACTCATCATCATCGTCGGCATCGGCCGTGTTTTCTGGGGCCTCAAGGGATGGGAGTTCTACATCTACAACTGGATGTTCTGGGCCAAGATGGCGGCATTCGGCATTGTCGGCCTGCTGTCGATCATCCCCACCGTGCGCTTCATTTCCTGGAACCGGCAGGCCAGCGCCAATCCCTCCTTCGCCGTGCCGGCGGGCGAACTGGCCTCGGTGAAGAGCTATATCCGCGCCGAGGCCTTCGTCTTCCTGCTGATCCCGGTCTTCGCGGCGGCGATGGCGCGCGGTTACGGCTACCAATAGATCTGGAATAGAACGAGAGCGGGCAGAGGCCTGCAATCGCGCGCTGGAAGCCGATCATCGCAGCCGCCGGCCAGTACGCCGACTGATGGTGTGAACCGGGCGCCGGCGGCGCCCCGTTCGCTTCGATCCGTTTTCACATGCAACGGCAGGCCGTGCTCTTCCCGATCATCACGGCGTTCTGCTCGATCGGCGTTTACGGCGTCAACACCAACGCTTTCGATCTCTATCGCCTCCTTCGGCCCGCTCGGCTGTGTCCTGACCAAGCTGCGCTGCGAGCCGGCACCCCTGCTGCTCGGCTTCGTGCTCGGCCCGCTGCTCGAGGAAAACCTGCGCCGCGCCATGATCCTGTCGCGCGGCGACCCCAGCACCTTCGTGACGCGGCCGATCAGCGCCGGCCTGCTGCTGGTGGCGCTGGCCGTGCCCGTCATCGTCTTCCTACCCTCGGTCAAGAAGAAGCGCGAAGAAGTGTTCGTGGAGGAGAGTTGAAGCCGGTCAGCTTTGGGCTTGAACCTCGTCCAACGGATCGAGCGGAGCGATCGGCACCAGGGGCGCTGGAATGCTGGTCGTCTTCTCCTCAGCCTTACAGATATCAGCGATGACGCAGGCCGGGCAGTCCGGCTTGCGCGCCTTACAGACATAGCGGCCATGCAGGATCAGCCAGTGGTGCGCATGGCGCATGTATTCGTCCGGGATAATCTTCAGCAGCCCTTGCTCGACCTGTTCAGGCGTCTTGCCGGGCGCCAGGCCGAGCCGGTTGCCGATCCGGAAAATATGCGTGTCGACGGCCATCGTATGCTGGCCGAAGGCCATGTTGAGCACGACATTGGCGGTCTTGCGCCCGACGCCCGGCAGCTTCACCAACTCGTCGCGGTCGTCGGGCACTTCCCCGCCATGGTCACGGATCAGCGCTTCTGAAAGCGCGATGACGTTCTTGGCCTTGTTGCGCCACAGACCGATGGTCCTGATATAGTCGCCGACCTTGGCCTCGCCCAGCGCCAGCATCTTCCGCGGCGTGTCGGCGGCCTTGAACAAGGCCCTTGTCGCCTTGTTGACGCCGGCGTCCGTCGCCTGCGCCGAGAGCACCACCGCCACCAAGAGCGTGAAGGCGTTGACATGTTCGAGCTCACCCTTCGGCTCCGGCCGCTGGACGGAAAAGCGGCGGAAGATCTCGTGCACTTCGGCCGGACTGTAGCGTGACGTCCGCCGCGCCGGCCGTGGGCGCGGCTTGGCGTTCGAGCCGTCACGTCGTCCGGCCGGCAGGTCTTTTTCGGGCATGGAAGAATCTTTGGACTTGGGGCTCGCCATTCCCCTCCTATAGTATCCTGTCATGAGCGACACAAACGCCTCGTTCCAGGCTGACGAGCCCTTCTTTCACGCCTTGCTGACCCCGCACCGGTCGCTGGGCCGGACGGGCTTCCTGGTCCTGATGGGCGCTTTGTCGTTCGGCTGGCTGGCGACCGGCGCGTTCTTCCTGTCGCGCGGCGCCTGGCCGGTATTTGGGTTCTTCGGCCTCGACGTGGCCGCCGTCTACATCGCCTTCCGTGTCAACTACCGCGCCGCCCGCGCCCGCGAGGAGGTATCGGTCTCGCGTACCAGCCTCGACATCCGCAAGACGGCCCCTTCGGGAAAATCGGAAGCTCACCGCTTCAACCCGTTCTGGGCAAGGTTTTCGGTTGCCCGCCACGCCGAGATCGGCATCACCAAAATGACGGTCGAAGGCCAAGGCCAGAACGTGCCGATCGGCGGCTTTCTTGATCCAGAGTCCCGCGAGAGCTTTGCCATCGCCTTTTCGCGCGCGCTGGCGACCGCCAAGGCGCGCTGAATCTAGAACCGATAGCGCAGAAGCCTGCCGACCTTGCGCAGCGCCGGAATGTGTTTCCACAGGCGAACGAAGAGTTTGGCGGACCAGCCCATGCGGGCGGCGTGTTCGGGCATGTAGGCGGAAATATCCTCGACGAACCGCAGTTTCGGAACCGCCAGTTCCAGCTCGTGCGGATCGTCGATCGCCCAGTGAACCTCGGCGCCAGTCGCCTTGATGGTGGGATTGAAACGGAGCAGCGTCAGGCCGAAACGGCTGTAGGCGTCGAACATCAGCTCGCCGCCGGCAAGATGCGAGACAAGCCGCGAAACCAGGCGCAGCCCCTCATCGGCGGGAAGATAGGGCGTCAGCCCTTCCGCCACCACGATCGCCGGGCGGTTGCGGGGCACTTCGGCCAGCCAGCCGGGCTCCGTCACCGACGAAGCGATGAGATGATAACGGTCGCGGGACGGGTAAAGTTTTCGCCTAAGTTCGATGACCTGGGGATAGTCGACATCGAACCAGTCCACGCCCGGCGGCGGATCGACACGGAAGATGCGCGTATCGAGCCCGCAGCCCAGATGCAGCACGATGGCGCCGGGATTCCTCGCCAGAAAATCCTCGACACGGACGTCCAGTGTCTTGGCCCGGATCGCCAGGCCGATGCCGAGATTCTCGTCGACCTTGAGCCTGGAGAAATCATAGTCGATCTTGTGCACCGCCTCGTCGGCGAAATGATCCCCAAGCAGCGAACGGGGCAGCCGGCTCTCCAGCGCCTTCCCGTACAGCGTCATCAGCATGGTTTCCCTTGCCCCTGTCAGATGCACCTTCTCGCCAGCCATGAGCGACTCCTGGCACGAAACCCCGAGTCTATCTGGGTATGCGCGGCAAGAAGGCAAGTTTCGGGTGGCGATCGCCGCCCCGAGGGGCGATATTCCTGGCCAAGGAGACAGTTCCATGAGCACACAGACAGCCGTCCTCAAAAAGGACATCACGCCGCAAGGCAGCGACTACGAGATCGTGCGCCGCGCCATCGAGAAGATCAGCCTCGACTATCGCGACCAGCCTTCGCTCGAGGAGCTTGCAGAGGAAGTCGGCGAGACGCCAACCGGCCTGCAAAAACTTTTCACCCGCTGGGCCGGCCTGTCGCCCAAAGCCTTCCTGCAGGCGGTGACGCTCGACCATGCCCGCCGACTGCTCGATTCCGGCATGCCGCTGCTCGAAACCTCGTTCGAACTGGGCATGTCCGGCCCTGGCCGGCTGCATGACCTGTTCGTCACCCATGAGGCAATGTCGCCGGGCGACTACAAGACGCGCGGCGCCGGCCTCACGATCCGATATGGCTACCATCCCTCGCCCTTCGGCACCGCCCTGATCATGGCCACTGACCGCGGGCTTGCCGGCCTCGCCTTCAGCGACCCCGGCGAGGAGCGCGCCGCCTTCGCCGACATGTCCAGCCGCTGGCCGAACGCCATCTATCTCGAGGACCTGGCCGCGACCGGTCCTTACGCCGCGCGCATCTTCGATCCGACGCTGTGGCGCCCCGACCAGCCGCTGCATGTCGTCATGATCGGCACCGACTTCCAGGTTCGCGTCTGGGAGGCGCTGCTGCAGATCCCGATGGGCAAGGCCCGCACCTATTCCTCGATCGCCGCCAGCATCGGCGCGCCAAGCGCCAGCCGCGCGGTCGGCGCCGCCAATGGCGCCAACCCGCTCTCCTTCGTGGTGCCTTGCCATCGCGCCATCGGCAAGTCCGGCGACCTCACCGGCTACCATTGGGGCCTGACCCGCAAGCGCGCCATCCTTGGCTGGGAGGCGGGCCAAGTGTCGTCATAAATATCGTTTTTCCAGTTTCCGGCGAAGAAATTTACAGATCTTGGATAGCAGAAAGTATTACTTGGATTCTATCGGAAATTCACATTACAACCGGTGACAACCTTTGGTTTTTTATAAGATGTTATTTTCGCGAATTATTTAAGTTTACGCTAAATTAACCACGATAAAGCGATCATGACTCCTGTTAATTCGGGCGATCCGACTTAATAGGAGGTCTCGATGAAGTTGTTTCGCACCGCCTTCGGTGCAGCCCTGCTGGTCGCGTGTCTGGGCCAGCCTGCATTGGCTACGACGCAAAATGTCATTTTCAATGGCACGATCACCCCGACCTGCACGCTTGTCATTGCCACCAATGGCACGATGACGGTCAGTCCCGATCTCCAGACCCTCAGTTCCCACAACAGCGGCGGCTCTGCCGGAACCGTCACGCTGACGACGACGGGCGGCGTGTCGCTGAGCGTCGATCCGGTTACCACCACGACTGTGCCGTCGGCCGACACGACGTCGACCACCTGGACGCCAACCTACTCTTCCGCCGGTGCGCACTCCATCGTCGAAACCGGTTCCGCGACCGCCATCAGCACGCCCGGCGCCGACCTCGTTTCGGTCCATCTCGCCGGCACCAAGGGCGGCAGCAACCGCTTCGCCAACGGCAACTATCAGGCAACGGTAACGCTTCGCTGCGAGTAGCGCTCGGGAAGGAGGCATCCTTGACACTTTTTCGAACCCTGGCGACGGTGCTGGCCGTCGGCCTGATCCCTGCTGCCGCGGCGGCCCAGTCGATGTCGCCGATGCGCGGCGAGGTCAACAGTTTCACCGACGTCTTCGCGGTCCGCGTCTTCCCGGCCAATCCATACGACCAGAAGATCAAGATCGAAATCCACGTCTACGATCAGGATTTTCAG
Source organism: Mesorhizobium sp. B2-4-19 (assembly GCF_006441315.1). Lineage (NCBI taxonomy): Bacteria > Pseudomonadati > Pseudomonadota > Alphaproteobacteria > Hyphomicrobiales > Phyllobacteriaceae > Mesorhizobium > Mesorhizobium sp. B2-4-19. Next base: position 134,478 of record NZ_VFUV01000008.1, read on the forward strand.
CCGGTGGACGCCAGGATATCACCGGCTGCCTTCCAGCTCGGTGCCCAGGCCTCCCGTCCCGTCCTTGTGGTCGTGCCCTTCGGCGGCGCCGCCGAGCGTAAGGTGCGTATCTGTACCGAAAGCATCCCCTTCCCCAACCGGCAGACGCAGATAAGGGCGCAGATATGCGGAAAGTTCTTTGGGCACCGCAAGTCCTGACGCTGGCACTCGCGGTTGCTGTCACAAGCACCGTTCCAACTCAGGCCCAGGACCAGATCTACAATCTCAACCAGAACGAGAACGGCTTTAATTTGCCCGGCGTCACCTTGCCCCAGGGCCAGGACGAGGTCCATGCCGCGGACGGCACCACTTGCCGTTCCGCCGCTTCCGGTTCCGGTGCCTATGTCGATCTCGGCGTTATCAGGGGCAACAATCAGACGGACAATGGCGTTGCCACCTACGGCCGGGTGGTGATCCCGATCGGGCGCACACCGAAACGCCTCGATTGCAGCCGCCTCTACGAACTGGAGGTCCAGCGCCTGCAGCTGGAGCTGAAACTGCTCAAAATGGGCCTCGGCGGCGACGGCCCGACGGGAAGCGTGGCCGCCAGCGCTGCCGTTCCCGCCGCTACGACCACATCACCCGGATGGGCCAACGAAGGCTGGACCATCAGGACCGGAAACAGCGATGGCAAGAAAAAGAAGAAGAAATAGTCGCGCCTGGTTTGCGGTGGCAGCCCTTGCCGGCCTCAGCCAGCCCGCGCCGGCGGCGATCATCGGTACCTGCACCATCATGATCGGGGCATCGGGAACGATGACGGCAAATCCTGGCTTAAGCATACTGGGCTCGAAACAGGCAGGCGGATCGAGCGCCAGCGCCACCATCGTGGCAAGCTCGCTTCTGTGCACCCTGCTCGACCTGCTGGACTGCTATTCGGTTTCGGCGCCGGCGCCTGCCGCATTCTCCTCCGCGCCGAGCGGCGGCGGCACCAATGTCACCTTCGCCTCGGTCTTCCGCCTCGATGGCTCGGGGGTCGACATCAACGGAAGCGTGCCGCAAAGGGTCACCAACGGCACCCACGCCCTGCAGGTCGATCTCACCGCCACCAAGTCGAGCGGTGTCTTTCCCGCGGGCACCTATCAGGGCATCGTCACCGTGCGCTGCGAGTGAGGCGACAAATCGCCGTTTGATATCCACATGGTCTGGCAACTCATCGCATGACGCGCTAGCTTCCCGCGCAATCAGGGTGACGGCGCATTCATATTGATGCCAGCTCCGCCCTCTTCGATTCACATCGTGCTTTCCGAAAGTCGATCCTGATTTCCGGCCAGCGCTGGCAGGGAGGCACTTTCTTGATAGTCGTCGTCGGCTCGATCAATCTCGACCTTATCGCCAAAGTCGACCGCTTGCCGAGCCCCGGCGAAACGGTGAGCGGTTCCGGTTTCGCCACGGCGCCGGGCGGCAAGGGCGCCAACCAGGCGCTGGCCGCCGCGCGCGCCGGCGTCCCGGTGCGCATGGTCGGCGCTGTCGGCAAGGACAGTTTCGCCGGCGAGGCGCTGGCATTGCTGCGCGAGGCCAAGATCGACCTGTCGGGCGTGGGCGAAACCTTTGCCTCGACCGGAACGGCGCTGATCATGGTCGATGACGACGGCGAGAATATCATCGCCGTGGTTCCCGGCGCCAATGCTTCCGTAGTGCCCGGCGACCTCTCCAAGGCCTTCCTCAAAAAGGGCGATGTCGTGCTGCTCCAGCACGAGATCCCGCTGGCGACCGTCGATGCGGCGCTCGACCAGGCACGGGCGGCCGGCGCCATCACCGTGCTCAACACGGCTCCTTTCCAGGGCGATGCGGCGGCTTTCCTCGGCAAGGCCGATTATGCCGTCGCCAACGAGACCGAGTTCGACCTCTACGGCGAGGCGCTGGCGCTGAGCGGCCGCGACCGTGCGGCACGTATGCGCGACTTCGCCGCGAAAACCGGCCGCACCATCGTCGTCACCCTCGGCGGTGACGGCGTCATGGCGGCGACGCCGAGCGATTTCCTGACCGTTGCGGCCATGAAGATCACGCCTGTCGACACGGTCGGCGCCGGCGACACCTTTTGCGGCTACTTCGCTGCCGGCCTGTCGGCCGGCCTGGCGCTCGACAAGGCACTGGCACGCGCCGCTGCGGCGGGCTCGCTCGCATGTCTCAAGCCCGGCGCCCAGCCGGCGATCCCGCTGGCCAAGGATGTCGATCAAGCCTTGCAGGAAACCCATTGAAATGATGCGCCCCGGGACGAAACATGCCGTGCCGCCGGCCGGTGATATCTGCCGCCTGTCCGCTATCGACCTTGCCGGCGCGATTCGCCGCAAGAAACTGTCCGTGCGCGAGGTGGTGACGGCCTTCCTCGACCGCATCGAAGCGGTCAACCCGCTGGTCAACGCCATCGTCTCGTTGCGCGATCGCGGCGATATCCTGCGCGAGGCCGATGCAGCCGATGCCAGGCAAGCGAGCGAAACCGGGACACTCTTCGGCCTGCCGATCGCCATCAAGGACCTCGCCTCGACGACCGGGCTCAGGACCTCGTTCGGCTCGCCTATCTTTGCCGATTTCGTGCCGCAGGAAGACGATTTCTTCGTCGAGCGCATCCGCAACGCCGGCGCCATCATCATCGGCAAGACCAATGTTCCCGAATTCGGGTTGGGATCCAACACCTACAACAACGTCTTTGGGCCGACGCTGAACGCTTTCGATCCGGCGCTCACCGCCGGCGGCTCGAGCGGCGGCGCCGCGGTGGCGCTGGCGCTCGACATGGTGCCCATCGCCGATGGCAGCGACTTCGGCGGCTCGCTGCGCAATCCGGCAGGCTGGAACAATGTCTACGGCTTCCGGCCGTCGCAAGGGCTTGTGCCCGCCGGACCCGATCTTGAGGTCTTCCATGCGCAGATGGGCGTCGAGGGCCCGATGGGCCGCAACGTCGCCGACATGGCGCTGCTGCTCGACGTGCAGGCGGGCTACCATCCGCAGGCGCCCCTGTCCTATGAGAAACCGGGTTCGTTCCTCGAAGGGCTTGCACCGCCATCGACTGGCGGCCGCATCGCCTGGCTCAGCGACCTCGGCGGCCATCTGCCAGTCGAACCTGGCATCCTCGATCTGTGCGAGGCGGCACTCGGCCGCTTCGCGGATGCATCCTTCTCGGCAAAACCCTTGCTGCCGGATTTCGATTTCGAAGCTCTGTGGCAGGCCTTCGTGGCGCTGCGCCAGGCCAGCAGCGGCTGCGCCCTCAAGGTCCACTACGACGATCCTTCCAAGCGCGGTTTGCTGAAGCCGGAAGCCATATGGGAAATCGAGAACGCCATGCGGCTGACGGCGCCGCAGATCCGCGCGGCCTCGGTCGTGCGCACCTCCTGGCATCGGATGCTGCTGTCGATCTTCGACCGCTTCGATCTCATCGCCCTTCCCACCGCGCAGGTCTTCCCCTTCGAAGTCGGCATGCACTGGCCAAGCGAGGTCGCCGGGCGGCCGACGGACAGCTATCACCGCTGGATGCAGGTTTCAGCCTTCGCCACGCTGGGCGGCTGCCCGGCGGTCAACGTGCCGGTCGGCTTCGACGACAAGGGCCGGCCAATGGGCATGCAGCTGATCGGCCGGCCGCGCGGCGACCTCGCCGTGCTGAGGGCCGCCGCCGCCTATGAGGCGACACTGCCCTGGCAGGCCGGCGCCTGACGCGCGTGCAACAGCCCGGCGTTTCGCGTCAGGCTTGCGCGGAGGCTACCACCATGCATTGATTGTCGCCTGCCACGCCGCATTGGCGGCATTTTGAGGAAGATCATGTCGCTGGAACTCTACGCCGCCTATGTTCTCGCCTGCATCGTCATCATCCTGGTGCCGGGACCGACGGTCACGCTGATCATCGCCAACAGCATCCGCCATGGAACCCGCGCCGGTCTGGCCAATGTCGCCGGCACGCAGGCCGGGCTTGCCATCATGATAGCCATCGTCGGCATCGGCCTCAACACGCTGATCGCGGGCATGGGCCACTGGTTCGAATGGGTCAGGCTGATCGGCGCCGCCTACCTGATCTGGATGGGTGTGCAGATGTTCCGCTCCAAGGGCACGCTGAATGCCGACGGAACGGCGAGAAAGCCGCGCGGCGGTTTCTTCCTGCAGGGCCTGCTGGTGGCGCTCAGCAACCCCAAGACGCTGGTGTTCTTCGGCGCCTTCTTTCCGCAGTTCGTCGCGCCGCAAGGCGACTATTCGCTGCAGATCGTCGTCATGGGCCTCACCGCCATGATCTTCGCCGCCGTGTCGGATTCGACCTACGCACTCGCCGCCGGCCGCGCCGGGCGCCTGCTGTCGGCCCGCCGCATCAAGCTCATGTCCAGGATCAGCGGCAGCTTCCTGGTCGGCGGCGGCCTCTGGCTGGCGTTTTCGCGGTCGAAGTAACGGCGGCCGCGAGGCCGGCGCCGCAAAGAGTTGCAGCGCCCTGGAATGGCAATCTATGTGCTTGTTCTCAATGATGGCTCGTCTGTGCTCATCGACGACGAGCGCCCGCATCTGATTGGGTCAGATGCGAGCATCGAACGCGTGACGCCCGACAATGGCGTCGTCTTCTACCGGTTTCCCGAGTGAGACATGCCCAAAAGCTCTCTGCCTCTGGGCAAACCGTCTGCATCAAGGGGTGGAAGTGCTACAGCCGCGCCAGCCGTTCCACCAGCAGCGCGAAGAAGCCGTCATGGTCGATGTCGCGCATCACCATGGCGTTCTTTTCCCGCTTGGTGACGCCCCACCAGTCGATCACGGTCATGCCCATGGTCAGTTCCGAGGCGGTCTCCACGCTGACGTTGCAGTTGCGGCCCTTGAACAGCTCCGGCTTCAACAGATAGGCGATGACGCAGGGGTCGTGCAGCGGGCCGCCATCGGTGCCGTATTTGCCCTCGTCGTAACGCTCGAAGAATTCCAGCATCTCGGCGGTCGCGATGCCGACCTTGGTGCCGAGCGCGCGGAAGGCCTGCGTGCGCTTGGTGGTGGTCAGCGCCTTGTGGGTGACGTCGAGCGGCATCATCACGATCGGGATGCCGGACTTGAACACCAGATCGGCGGCCTGCGGATCGACATAGATGTTGAACTCGGCCGCGGGCGTGACGTTGCCGCCCTCGAAGAAGCCGCCGCCCATCAGCACGATCTCCTTGATGCGCGGCACGATCCGCGGTTCGCGGATCAGCGCCAGCGCGATGTTGGTCAACGGTCCGAGCGGGCAGAGCGTGATAGTGCCGCTCTCTTCCTTCATCAGCGTCTCGACGATGAAGTCGACGGCATACTGCTCCTGTAGCTTCATCGTCGGTTCGGGCAGCTGCGGCCCGTTGAGGCCGGTCTTGCCATGCACTTCCTCGGCGGTGACCAGTGTGCGCGCCAGGGGACGGATAGCGCCGGCATAGACCTTGACCTCCGGGCGGCCGGCCAGTTCGCAAATCTTGCGGGCATTCTTCTCGGTAAGCTTCAGCGGCACGTTGCCGGCAACGGCTGTGATGCCGACGATCTCCAGTTCGCTGCTGCCGAGCGCCAAGAGAATGGCGACGGCATCGTCCTGGCCGGGATCGGTGTCGATGATGATCTTGCGTGGTTGGGGCATTTCAATTCCTTGTTTGGGAGGCCGTGAGCTCACCGGATCGATCGCACGCCTGAAGAACGACCCCGGCGCTTCTCCTTGCATCCGCGCGTCGTTTCAAGCGCCATGTCGATTATTCCTGTGAGTCCAAGGCTTGGTCTTTTTGGGCGGGTCTTGTGGTGGCTTGAACTTGGTCGCGCGGCGGACCATATCAAGAGCATCGGGAAAAATGCCATCCGGGTTTTTCCAGTTTATGTCGCTCTTGAGAGGACAGTGTAACATGAGCCGAATGACGCCTTTCTCCAGCCCGCTTCTCCTTGGTTTCGACGCCATGGAAAAGACCTTGGAGCGTCTGGCGAAGTCCGGTGACAGCTACCCTCCCTATAACATCGAGCGCCTCAGCGGTGCCGACGGCAAGGCCGAAAGGCTGCGCATCACACTCGCCGTCGCCGGTTTCGCCGAAAGCGATCTCGATGTGACAACGGAGGAAAACCAGCTGGTCGTGCGCGGCCGTCAGACCGACGACACCGAGCGCGAATTCCTTCATCGCGGCATCGCCGCGCGCCAGTTCCAGCGCTGTTTCGTGCTGGCCGACGGCATGCGTGTGATCGCGGCGGAGCTGAAGAACGGCCTTTTGTCGATCGACCTCGATCGGCCGGAGTCCGAACGGCTGGTACGGAAAATAAACATATCGGTGAAAGACTGATCTTCACCGACAGCTCTCATGCGGGATGGCCTTGAGCGGCATCCTCGCGCCAAGGAGGCTTGAAATGACCAGAACTGACGAGAATATCACCATGACCAGCGGTGAATTCGCCCATCTCGGCGAAGGCTCGGTCGCTTATCTGCGCAAGGTCTCGAGCGATGAGTTGCTCGGCCGCTTCCCCAACATCGGTGAAATCGCGCCCGGCCTGGAACTGTGGGCGCTGTTTGCCGCCAATGGCCAGCCGATCCTGCTTTCCGACGCGCGTGACCGCGCGCTGGCCGGCGCCATGGAAAACGACCTGACCACCGTCGCCATTCACTAAAAGCGACAGGTTGGCTGAAACGACGAGGGCCGCTCGCGGCGGCCCTTGGCAGTCTTTTTCAAAATCCGGCTTCAGGCGGCGTGCGAGGCCTGCGTGTCCGACAGCAGCGCGTGGATCGCCGCGGCGTCGCGCGTCCCCCTGATCTTGGCCACCGTGTCGGCGTCGCGCAGCACGCGCGCGATGCGCGACAAGGCCTTCAGATGATCGGCGCCCGCCCCTTCCGGCGCCAACAGCAGAAACACCAGATCGACAGGCTGGTCGTCCAGCGACTCGAAATCGACCGGCGTTTCCAGCCGGGCGAAAACACCGGCGATGCGCTTCACGCCGGCGAGCTTGCCATGCGGAATGGCGATGCCATTGCCGACGCCCGTCGAGCCCAGCCGCTCACGCTGCAGGATGGTGTCGAACACTTCCCTCTCCGGAATGCCCGAAATCGCCGCCGCCCGTTCAGAAAGCAATTGCAGAAGCTGCTTCTTGGAGTTCGCCTTCAACGCCGGCAAGATCGCCGGAACGCTGATAAGATCGCTCAGATCCATGCTTGAAAATCCCTTGTTCGCCTGCCGTGGCCAGTCCCCACCCCTCGTGCGGCTGGCTTTATCCCTGTGCGACCTTGGTCGTGGACGGGTCGATCCAGCCAATGTTTCCGTCGGGCCGGCGATAGACGATATTGAGATGGTCGGTTCCGGCGTTGCGGAAAACGAACACCGGACTGTCCTTGGTATCGAGTTCGATGACCGCCGAGGCCACCGACATGGTCTTCAACGTCATGGTCGATTCGGCGACAATGGCCGGCGCGAAATCCTCCGGGATCTCCTCGTCGTCATCGGCGAGCGGCGCCATCACCGTATAGGCGATGTCGGTCAAATCGCCATTGCCTGAATTGTGCGATTTGAGACGGCGCTTGTAGCGCCGAAGCCGGGTCTCCAGCCGATCGGCCGCGGCCTCGAAAGCCAGGGTCGGATCCTGGGCATCGCCCGTGGCCTGCAGCGAGGCGCCGGAATCCAGCCGGATCATGCAATCCGCCGAATAGCGCGAGCCCGATTTGATGACGGTGACGTGTCCCGCAAAGCCGCGATCGAAATATTTGCCGATCGCTTCGCCGACACGATCGTTGATGCGTGTGCGGAACGCATCGCCGATATCCATGTGTTTTCCCGATATGCGCAGATTCATCTGAAAACTGACCTTCCTTGCTCAGGCTTCAAACTGGCCCGAGTTTATACTCGTGATCCGTGCGCACAAGCTTTGCGGCGTCACTCGCGCCGATTTAAATCCGAACTTTCCGGTTGATCACAAGCCGCCTTTTTGACCGTCCCGAGGCCATTGTCGTGACGGACCATCCGCTAGCGGGCATCGGGCCCGTCTCATGCGGGCGGGCTTCTAGCCACTTCCCCGCGGCTTGTCAATGAAGCTCGGCAGCTGTGGAAAATCGCAGGCGCCTAGCGCCCGGCGCTGGCGAGCGCCCGCTTCTCGCGCCGGCGCTGCACCGACGACGGAATATTCATGCCTTCCCGGTACTTGGCGACCGTGCGCCGGGCGATATCGACGCCGCTCTCCTTGAGCATGTCGACGATCGCGTCATCCGAAAGTACATCGATAGGTTTTTCTTCGTCGATCAGCTGCTTGATGCGATCACGCACCGCTTCCGAGGAATGCGCGTCGCCACCGCCCGACGCGGCGATCGAGGCGGTGAAGAAATAGCGCAGTTCGAACACGCCGCGCGGGGTCAGCATGTATTTGTTGGCGGTGACGCGGCTGACGGTCGATTCGTGCATGCCGATCGCGTCGGCCACCGTGCGCAAATTGAGCGGCTTCAGCTGGCGCACGCCGTGGACCAGGAACGCATCCTGCTGGCGCACGATTTCCGAGGCCACTTTGAGGATCGTCTTTGCCCGCTGGTCTAGGCTGCGCGTCAGCCAGTTGGCGTTCTGCAGGCATTCGGCCAGGAAATCCTTTTCCGCCTGGTTCTTCGCATGCGGCGACACCTGGGCGAAATAAATATGGTCGACCAGCACGCGCGGCAGCGTTTCGGCGTTGAGTTCGACGGTCCAGCTGCCGTCATTGGCCGCGCGCACCTCGACATCGGCGACGACGGCGTCGCTGGCGCCGCCCGAAAACGCCATGCCCGGGCGCGGATCGAGTGCCCGGATTTCGGCCAGCATGTCGAGCAGATCCTCCTCGTCGACGCCGCAGATCCGCTTCAGCGTCTGGAAATCACGCCGCGCCAAGAGCTCGAGATTGGCGACCAGGGCCTTCATCGCCGGGTCGAGACGGTCGCGCGCCGCAAGCTGCAGCGAAAGACATTCGGCAAGGTCGCGGGCGAACAGGCCGGTCGGCTCGAAGGTTTGGCATACCGCCAGCACCTTGGCCACGCTCGCTGCGTCGGTGCCCAGACGCGCGGCGATCTCCTCGATATCAGCCCTGACATAGCCGGTCTCGTCGAGGCCATCGGCGAGTTCGCCTGCGATCAGCCGCGCCGGGGGATCGACGAAGGCAAGGGCGATCTGCTCGCCGACATGGTCGCGCAAGGTGATGGCGCTCGCCGCCATGTCGCCGGCGTCGAGCCCCTCGGACGAGGAGCCGCCGCCATTGCCGGAAGCCGATTTCCATTGCGCCGTCAGGTCGGGTCCGAGCCGCTCGCTGGTGCCGGGATCGTCGGGAAACAGGTTCTCCAGCGACGTATCGAGTTTTTCCGATATCGCCTCGGCGCTCCACCCCGTCTCGTTCTCGAACCAGTCGCCCTCTGCGGCCGCTTGCGGCTCTGCCTCGATCTTCTGCACCTGGTCGCTCGCGGCGTCGTCCTGCGGCTCGGCGCGTTCCAGAAGCGGGTTGCGCTCGATCTCCTCGTCGATGAAGTGCTCGAGCTCGACATGGGTGAACTGCAGCAGCCGAATCGACTGCATCAGCTGCGGCGTCATCACCAGCGACTGGGACTGTCTGAGCTGTAGTTTCGCCGCCAACGCCATGGTTCGGTTTCAAACGCCTCCTCTACGCGTCCGCGCCTCCCGAAATGAATTCGGCAGCCGGCCATAGAAACTGGCCCGGCTTTTGCTTGTCAAGGCAAAGCCTAGCAAAAGCCGCTTACCGGAGCGTTATCTCGGGGCAAAATCGCGAAAAATCAGCCCGCGACACGCAAAAAATCGTGCCAGGAAACAAATTTCACGCCTAAGGCAAATTTCCGGAAACGATCCTCCGCCCGGAATTGCATGAAAAAAGATCAGAGCGTAAAGCCCTCGCCGAGGTAAAGCCGCCGCACATCCGGGTTCGCCACCACCTCGTCGGCGCGGCCATGGGTCAGCACCTGGCCGGCATGGATGATGTAGGCACGGTCGATCAGCCCGAGCGTCTCGCGCACATTGTGGTCGGTGATGAGGACACCGATGCCGCGCGCAGTCAAATGGCGCACCAGCTGCTGGATATCGGCGACGGCGATCGGATCGATGCCGGCAAAGGGCTCGTCGAGCAGCATGTAGGCCGGGCGCGTCGCCAGCGCGCGTGCGATTTCCAGGCGCCGCCGCTCGCCGCCGGAGAGCGACATGGATGGCGCCTTGCGCAGATGGCTGATGTGGAATTCCTCGAGCAGTTCGTCGAGATTGCGCTCGCGCACCTTGCGGTCCTTCTCGACCACTTCGAGCACGGCGCGGATATTCTGCTCGACATTGAGGCCGCGGAAGATCGACGCCTCCTGCGGCAGATAGCCGATACCGAGGCGGGCGCGACGATACATCGGCATCGAGGTGACGTCGAAACCGTCGATCTCGATCGAGCCTTCATCCACCGGCACAAGGCCGGTAACCATATAGAAACAGGTGGTCTTGCCGGCGCCGTTGGGGCCGAGCAGCCCGACGGCCTCGCCGGCGCGCACGCCAAGCGTGACGCCGCTGACCACCTTGCGGCCCTTGTAGCTCTTGGTCAGGCCCTTGGCGATCAAGGTTCCCTTGAACTTCGTCTTGTCGACGGTGATCGTGGCCGGAGCCGAAACCTTGGCTGCGGCACGTCCCGGAAGACGCGCCGTCAGCGATGACAGGCTGGCCATCAGGGGTTCGTCGCTCCCGCCTTTGGCGCATCCGATTTCGGCGGGGTCATCGACATGATGACACGTCCCCCGCAACCATCGACATTGGCCAGGCCAGTCTTCATTTGCACGGTCAGCTTGCAGCCCTTGAGCACGTTGGGGCCTTGCGACAGCACCACTTCCTTGCCGGACAGGACCAGCACCTGCGTCTTCATGTCGAAGGTGCCATTGTCGCCGGTCGCAACCTGGTCATCCGACTTGATGTAGACCTTGCTGCTGACTTCGAGGTGATCGATGTTGGCGGAGCCGGTCATCGCGGCACCCGCCGCTTCGGTGCCCTTGGCGGCCGCGTTGGGATCCTTGACGTAATAGACCATCATCTTGCCGGCCTTGAGCAGGGTTGGCCCCTGGACGACGGTGACGTTGCCGGTGAACACGGCGACGTTCTCGGCCTGCCGCACCTCCAGCTTGTCGCTTTCGATCTGGATTGGCTTGTCGCCGGACAATTTGAGCCCGGACACCTGGCTGCTGGCACCCGACTGCGCCAGCGACGGCACAAGGCCCAGCAGGAGCAGCACCGAAGTTGCGGCCGCAAGCCGTGTCGAACTATTGTGCCACATTCGATTCTTCGCCCTTTGCCTCAGCCGCCTTCACGCTGGCGGGATCGATGTTGACGCGCACCCTCTTCTCGAACACCAGGATCTTGCCATTGTCCTGGACCGACAGGGAATCCGCTGTGATTTGCGACCCGCCACTGCTGACGTCGACGGGGTCGTCCGTCTTCATAGTGCCTTTGCCCATGTCGAGGAAGACCGATTTGAACTTGGCTTGCATGCCGTCCGTCGTGGTGATCATGACGTCGCTGGTCATTTTCATCGTATTGCCGTCGCGATCGTAGATACCGTGCGAGGCTTTGATGGCAGCGACATTGTCCGGCCCGACCGGCACCTTGGCGTCTATGCCTTCGAGTTCGATGATGCCTTGCGTGTTGACATCCTGGATCGCCCGCAGGGCCGTCATCGAATAGGGCTGCTTCTCCTTGGTGAAACCGTTGAGCTTGGGATTGGCCATCACCAGCTTGCCGTTGGAAAAGGCGGCGCCTTCCGACTGCACCGCGACCGAGACGGGGGCGGCCAGATAGGAATAGAGCGGGAAGGCGACGGCGATCAGCGCCGCGGCCAGGGGCACGGCGAATTTGAGCACGCGCACGCGGCGCGAATGACGCTGGGCGCGGTCGAACGCATCGCCCCGCGTCCAGCCATCCGCCGGGGGAGCCAACGCCGTCTCGGGGCTGGTCGGTTCATTCGATCGCGCTAACATGACTGCTTTCTTCTAGACCCTGCCCGCCAAGGAACACCGCCTATAGGTGGGGGGCCGGCACTCTCAAGCAAGCACAAGCCCACGAAAACCGCAAAAATGTGACAACTGTGGTTGTACAAACTAAAACGAGGTCGGCACAACAGCCGGTACTTCATAGCAGAAATGGGCGCGCCTGCGCCTTTTTTTCATCACCGCTGCTCCTCCCTTACCTCGCGTCCCTTGCGCAGGCCAGTCACAAAAAGGACAGTGTTGGGATCGCCGCGGGCGGATTGCCGCGCCATAGGCAAGCGGAACTGCTTCCCGATGAAGACATCATGGTCTAAAAGCGTCTCTTCCCGCCGACTATGAGGCTGACCATGGCATTGAGAGCCGACGACCTGATCGACCGCCGCCGTTTGCGGCGCAAGCTGACATTCTGGCGTGTTGCGGCCATCGGCATCGTGGCCCTCGGAGTGATCGCACTGTCGGCCTGGTTCTATCGCGACGATCTCGGCGGCTCGGCTGTCGACCATATCGCCAAGGTCAGGATCGAAGGCACGATCACCGAGGACGAGGAGCTGATCAAGCGTCTGGAAGACATCCGCAAGTCGTCGAAGGTGAAGGGCGTGATCCTCGCGATCGATTCACCCGGCGGCACCACCGTCGGCGGTGAATCGATCTATGAGGAAGTGCGCAAGGTGGCCGCCGACAAGCCGGTTGTGGCCGAAGTCGGCACACTCGCCGCGTCGGCCGGCTATATGATCGCAAGTGCGGCCGATCACATCGTCGCCCGCAAGACCTCGATCGTCGGTTCGATCGGCGTGCTGATCCAGTATCCCGACGTCAGCGGCCTGATGGACAAGCTCGGCATCAAGCTGGAGGAAGTGAAATCCTCGCCGCTCAAGGCTTCGCCTTCTCCCTTCAAGCCGACCAATGATGACGAGCGCGCCATGGTCCGCAAGCTCATCCTCGACAGCTACGACTGGTTTGTCGGCATCGTCGCCGAACGCCGCAAGATGACCCACCAACAGGCGCTGGCGCTTGCCGACGGATCGATCTTCACCGGCCGCCAGGGTGTCGCCAACGGGCTGATCGACGCCGTCGGCGGCGAAACCGAGGCGATCGACTGGCTGGCGACCAAGGGTGTCGACGCCAAGCTCAAGGTGGTCGAATGGAAAGACACGGAGCGGCGCGGCAGCTTCCTGTGGTCAAAAGCCATGGTAAAAATGGTGGGCAGCGCGCTTGGCCTGCCGGACCACAGCAGTGATGTCATCCATGAACTTGGCGCCGACCGCTTGTTTCTTGACGGCCTCGTTTCTGTCTGGCACCCTTGAGCGCGGTTTGGGACAGCTGAAAAAGCCAATAAAATCATCCTCATAATTTCGACCGAACTGCTTTCACGGGGACCCGTCTGATGATCAAGTCCGAACTTGTGCAGATTATTGCCACGCGCAATCCGCATCTTTTCCTGCGCGACGTCGAAAACATCGTCGGCGCGATCTTCGACGAGATCACCGACGCACTCGCCGAAGGCAACCGGGTCGAGTTGCGCGGATTCGGTGCCTTTTCGGTGAAAAACCGTCCCGCCCGCACCGGCCGCAACCCGCGCACCGGCGAATCCGTCGAGGTCGAAGAGAAATGGGTGCCGTTCTTCAAGACCGGCAAGGAACTGCGCGAAAGGCTGAACGGCGGCAAGTAGGCGCAGCGCCAACTTCCGACGGAAAACATAATGCTCAATCGTTTCATGCTCATCGTGGTCTTCGTGCCCCTGGCGATCATCCTGATCGCGCTGGCCGTCGCCAACCGCGAACTCGTCGCCTTCACGCTGGATCCGTTCAATCCCGGCAATCCGAAGCTGACGCTCACCTTGCCGCTCTTCATTTTCCTGTTCCTGGCGCTTGCCATCGGCATGATCGTCGGCAGCCTGGCGACCTGGGTCAAGCAGGGCCGCTACCGCAAACTGGCGCGCCAGCGCGGCGTCGAGGCGGAAAACCTGCGCCAGGCGGTCAGCCGCGCGCCGTCGGCGCCGCAGGGATCAGCCCAAGGACAGGCCCAAGGGTCGGCCCAAGGGTCGGCATTGCCAAAGCCGACCAGTTGATGGGCCGGCCGGCGTCTTTCGTTCCACGGAGCTGTTCATGCTGACTATTTCGGCCGCCGAGGTCGACCGTGCGCTGACCTTTCCCGGACTGGTCGAGACGTTGCGCACGGCATTCCGCGAAGGTGCGGTGCAGCCGGTCAGACATCATCACGCTGTCGAACGGCCCGATGGTGCGGCCTCGACCTTGCTGCTGATGCCGGCATGGACCGATTTCAACGCCGCCGGCACGTCTTCCGGCGGCCATATCGGGGTCAAGATCGTCACCGTCTCGCCCGACAACAACGCCATCGGCAAGCCCGCCGTGATGGGGCTCTATCTCCTGCTCGATGGCGCAACCGGCGAACCGGCGGCCCTGATCGACGGCCAGCGGCTGACGCAGTGGCGCACCGCCTGTGCCTCGGCGCTGGCGGCTTCCTACCTTGCCCGCGACGACGCCTCGCGGCTGCTTGTGGTCGGCGCGGGCGCCCTGTCGCCGTTCCTCGCCAAGGCGCATTCGGCCGTGCGGCCGATCAAAACCATCCGTATCTGGAACCGCACCCCGGCAAACGCCGAGAAAGTCGCGGCCGATTTGCGCGCCGATGGCTTTGCGGCCAGCGCCGCGAGCGACCTTGATACCGAGCTTGGTGGGGCCGATATCGTTTCCTCGGCGACGATCACCACCACGCCGCTGATCAAGGGTGCTCTGTTGCGGCCAGGCACCCATGTCGACTTGGTCGGCGGCTTCACCCCGACGATGCGTGAAAGTGATGACGACGCCATCGCCCGCGCCCGCGTCTATGTCGACACCCGCGCCGGCGCCACCAAGGAGGCCGGCGATATCGTCCAGCCGCTGGCCTCCGGCGTGCTGAAGCCGGACGCCATCGTCGCCGACCTGCACGAACTGGCGCGCGGCCAGGGCAAAGGTCGCGGGAGCGCCGACGAGATCACGCTGTTCAAGTCGGTTGGCGCGGCACTCGAAGACCTCGCCGCGGGCATTGCCGTATACAAGGCTCTCAAGCCCTAGCTTCTGCAAGTTTCGTTGCAGCACCCATCGCCTCTGCGATCAGACGAAAATCGTGATCGGTGATTTCGAACAGGCCGAAGCGCAGCTGATACCCCCAGTTCGACTTGCCGGCGGTGAAGTCCAGCCGTTCGAGCAACGGCTTGATCGGCGCGTCCTCCGCCGCCATCCACGCGACATCGCGCCGGAACGGCGTGAAGCCGCCGCCCATGTCGCCCTGATAGGGTTCTCCCTCCCGCACCGTGCCGATTGCCGTGAACGCCTGCAGGCCGTCTTTTTCGCCCAAAACTGTGGTCGGCGAATAATAGACGATGCCGTCGCCGGGCTTGACGCGACGCAACGGCGCAGCCTTGCCGTGGTTGACCTGCATGAAACCGTCCTTTCGGCCGCGCCGGACATGTTCGGCCGACGCAACGGCGATCCAATACGCGCTCATTTCTGTTCCCCATCGGCCTGTTGCCCGTCGGACAACCAGTAGACGCGCAGGCGGTGGTTGTCGGGATCGAGCGCAACGAAAGTGCGGCCGAAATCCATGTCGGTCGGCGTCTGCAGGATCTTCAAGCCGCGTCCGGACCAGTCGGCGTGGGTGGCATCGACCGCATCCGGCGTCTCCAGCGCAAACACGATCTCGGCGCCGCCACCGGCCGCGGCCGCCGCCGGCTCGACCGTATGGCGCGACCACAGGCCGAGCTTGAAGCCGTTGTCGAGCTCGAACAGCACGAAGGTCGGCGCGCTTTCGACCGGCTCGCGCCCCAGCAGCGCGCTGTAGAAGGCACCGCTCTTGAGCGGCTGGTCGACATAGAGAATGACGAAATTCGGGCTTACCATGACTGCTCTCCAAGCTGGTTCAACGTTTCGACTTGGCTGATATAGGGCAAGCTACTGTCAGATTCTGGCAGTAGGCATCATGGCACGCGCGGCTTGTCGAGCGTCGCCCGCCACTCCTTGAGCAGCACCTGGCGGCGACGCGGATAGCGCGCATCGACGGCGTCGAGGCCGGATATGCGATCGGCGCGAAAATGCCGGAAATCCTGTCGCATCTCGCACCACGCCACCACCACCCGCACCTTGTCGAAGAAGCCGAGCGCGAACGGCCAGACGATACGTTGCGAAGCAGCGCCCCCGGCATCGCGATAAAGAAAACCGAGCTTGCGTTCGTGGCGGATGGCCTGCCGCACGACGCCAAGATCTATGCCTTCAATGGCCGTCATCTGCGGCCCCACCAACAGGGTCGAGGCATCGAGATCCTCGCGCAGATCGTCCGGCAGCACGGCCGCGATCTTGGCCAGCGCATTGGCGGCAGCGGCCGAAAGACGCTGGTCCGGCTGCTTGGCAACCCAGCGCGAACCGAGCACGATAGCTTCGATCTCCTCGTCGCTGAACATCAGCGGCGGCAGCATGAAGCCGGGCTTGAGCACATAACCCAGCCCTGCCTCGCCCTCGATCGGCGCGCCCTGCCCCTGCAGCGTGGCGATATCGCGGTAGAGCGTACGGATCGAAATCCCGAGCTCATCGGCCAGCGCGTGCCCGCTCACCGGACCGCGGTGCCGGCGCAGCGACTGGATCAGGTCGAGCAGGCGTTCGGAGCGGGACATCAATGGCAATCCGTTGGCGACGAACGATAGGGCCTGCATGCTTGGCGCCGCAAGCGGCATGATGGCTCGGAACTCCTCGGACGAGGGACCGTTGTTCCGGCATGCAGATATACGGTTTTCTTCTGTTCTGGTCTGTGCTGACTGCCATGGTCGCCGCACTCAGCCTCGGGCCGTCTTTCGCCCACGTCCTGGAATCGGCACCCCGGCTCACCCAGTGGTCGCCGGCCCTTTGGCGCGAGACCACCGTTTTCAACGGCCAGTTCCTGCTCTTCGCGGTGATTGGCGCGCCGCTGGATATCGCGGCAATCGCCTGCCCCGGACTGCTGGCCTGGCTGCTGCGCGAGGATCGCCCGGCGTTCTGGTTCGCGCTCGCAGCCGCCTTGCTCTACGCGCTGTCGCTCGTGTTGTGGTTCGTTCTCGTCAAACCGGCCAATGACGTCCTCGCCACCTGGGTGCCTGGCCCGATCCCGGATGGTTTCGAAGCCATCCGGCTGCGTTGGGAAACCGGCCACATGGCCGTCACGGCATTCAAAACCGCCGGCTTCATTTCGCTGGCTCTTGCCCTGCTTGCGATCAGGCGCGGCTGAACCGCCCGCCACCGCTCCGCCGTCGCAATGTCGCGCGGGTTTTGTTGCGCCGAAGGGCATAGCTGTGGCAGAAGCGGGCCGAACCGCCGGAGATGCTGCTTCTTGAAGTCTTTTCGCGACAAACGCCGCGACGGCCGCCCGCCCGCGAAAGACGGCGCGCAACAGGCGCGTGCGCACGACAATCGCGGTGCGGCAAGGTCGGAGGCAAAGCCACGGGAAAAGCAGGCCGGCAGCCCGGACAGCCAGCCCGCGCCGAATTCCGCGCCGCGCATCCTTGCCCGCCGCGACGGCGCCCTGCCTGCCGAGCAGCTTCCGCTGATTCTCGAAGTGGCGCCGAATGCCGATTATGCGCTGCTCGACAGCGGCGCCGGCCAGAAACTCGAACAATACGGCCCCTACCGCATCGTGCGGCCAGAGGGCCAGGCGATCTGGCAGAAGGCCTTGCCGGCGAGGGACTGGGAGCGTGCCGACGCCATCTTCACCGGCGACACCGACGAAGAGGGCATCGGCCGCTGGCGTTTCCCGAGGATGCCGCTCGGCGAGACCTGGCCGATGAAGCATGACGGCATAGATTATCTCGGCCGTTTCACCTCGTTTCGCCATGTCGGCGTCTTTCCCGAACAGGCCTCGCACTGGGACCACATGGCCGGGCTGATCGCGGCGGCCAGGCGGCCGGTCAAGGTGCTGAACCTGTTCGGCTATACCGGCCTCGCCTCATTGGTGGCGGCCCGCGCCGGCGCCGAGGTCACCCATGTCGATGCCTCGAAGAAGGCGATCGGCTGGGCGCGTGAAAACCAGGAGATGGCCGGGCTAGGCGGCAAGCCGATCCGCTGGATCGTCGACGACGCGGTGAAATTTGCCGAGCGCGAGGAGCGCCGCGGCAGCCGCTACGACATCATCCTGTTCGACCCGCCGGCCTATGGCCGCGGTCCCAAGGGCGAGGTCTGGCAATTGTTCCAGGATCTGCCTGCCCTGACCGATCTCTGCCGCGCGATCCTGACGCCGAAGCCGCTTGCCGTGGTGTTGACCGCCTATTCGATCCGCGCCTCCTTCTTCGCGATCCACGCTTTGATGCGCGACACGTTCGCCGGCATGGGCGGCAGGGTTGAATCGGGTGAGCTGATCATCCGCGAAAAGTCCGCCGGCAGGGCGCTTTCGACCTCATTGTTTTCGCGTTGGGTGGCCTGAATGAACGAACGGCATGTGGGCGCACCCGGCCAGGTCAAGGAGGTCACCAGCCTCGCCAATCCGCTGATCAAGGACATCAAGGCACTCGCCCTGAAGAAATTCCGCGACCAGCAGAACGCCTTCATGGCGGAGGGGCTGAAGCTGGTCATCGATGCGCTCGACTTGGGCTGGCAGATCAGGACGCTTGTGTTCGCCAAGGCCGGGCGGGGCAACCCGGCCGTGGAAAAGGTCGCGGCGCGCACGGTTGCCGCCGGCGGCACGGTGCTCGAAGTCTCGGAAAAAGTGCTTGTCGCCATCACCCGCCGCGACAATCCGCAAATGGTGGTCGGCGTTTTTTCACAGAGATTTCTCGCCCTGAAGGACATCCGCGCCGACAATGGCGACGTCTGGGTGGCGCTCGACCGGGTCCGCGACCCCGGCAATCTGGGCACCGTCATCCGCACCGTCGATGCCGTCGGCGCCAAGGGTGTCATCCTGGTCGGCGACACCACGGATCCGTTTTCCGTCGAGACGGTGCGCGCCACCATGGGTTCGATCTTCGCCGTGCCGGTGGCGAAGGCAGCGACCGAGGCCTTCCTTGCCTGGCGCGGCGGATTTTCTGGCCTTGTCGCCGGCACGCATCTGAAGGGTGCGGTCGACTACCGCTCGGTCGATTTTTCCCGTGGGCCTGTGCTGCTGATGATGGGCAATGAGCAACAGGGCCTGCCTGAAAGCCTGGCGGCGAGTTGCGACCGGCTGCTCAGGATTCCGCAAGCGGGCCGCGCCGATTCGCTCAATCTCGCCGTCGCCACCGGCATCATGCTGTTCGAGATCCGGCGCGGCGCGCTGAGGCTCGAACCAATCGCCGACCAGCAATGAAGGTTGCCCGCCCGTGAGATCATGGTCCCCCTACGCGCTGCTCGTCGTCGCGGCCATCGCGCTCGATCAGTGGATCAAGCATCTGGTCGAGACCGGCCTGCCCTTCCAGGAAAAGCTCGATCTGGTGCCGTTCCTGGCGCTGTTCCGCACCTACAACACCGGTATCGCCTTCTCGATGTTCTCCTCCTTCGGCGATACTGGGCTGGTGGTCATCGCCGTTATGGTCGTGGCTTTCGTGCTCTACCTCGCCACCCGCACGCCATCGGGCCATGTCATCGCCCGCACCGGCTTTGCCCTGATCATCGGCGGCGCGCTGGGCAATCTGATCGACCGTGCCGTCTACGGCCACGTCATCGATTACATCCTGTTCCACACGCCGGTCTGGTCCTTTGCCGTCTTCAACCTCGCCGACGCCTTCATTTCCGTGGGCGCGGCACTGGTCGTCTTCGACGAACTCATCGGCTGGCGCCGCGAGCCCAAACCTTCGAATGCCAAACCTTCCAAAGCCAAACCTTCCAAAGATTGACCCCACGCGGCCATCGCCGCACAGTCCAGGACGCCAAGCAAGTTCGCGGAGAAAAAGATGTCCGAAACCTTCAAAGCCATCCTCGTCTCGCGCGACGCCGACAAGAAACAGTCGGTCGCCGTGACGGACCTCACCGAAGCCGACCTGATGGAGGGTGACGTCACCGTCGCGGTCGAGGCGACGACGGTGAACTACAAGGATGGGCTGGCCATTACGGGCAAGGCGCCGGTGGTTCGCCGCTGGCCGCTGGTGCCGGGCATCGACTTCGCCGGCACGGTCATCTCGTCCTCCAATCCCGACTGGCGCAAGGGAGACAAGGTCATCCTGAATGGCTGGGGTGTCGGCGAGACGCATTTCGGCGCCTATGCCGGGCGCGCCCGCGTCAAGGGCGACTGGCTGGTGCCGCTGCCGGAAGGCATCAGCGCCCATGACGCGATGGCGGTCGGCACCGCCGGCTATACCGCCATGCTCTGCGTCATGGCGCTGGAGCGGCACGGCATCCTGCCCGATCGCGGCCCGGTGGTGGTGACGGGTGCTGCCGGCGGCGTCGGTTCGGTCGCGGTCTCCATCCTGTCCAGCCTCGGGTACCACGTCATTGCGTCGACCGGACGCAATGCGGAAAGCCCCTATCTGATAAATCTCGGCGCCGCCGAGGTGATCTCGCGCGACGAGCTCAGCCAGCCCGCCAAACCGCTGGCCAAGGAACGCTGGGCCGGCGGCATCGATTCGGTCGGCAGCCACACGCTGGCCAATGTGCTGTCGATGACCTCCTATGGCGGCGCGGTCGCGGCCTGCGGCCTGGCCGGCGGCATGGATCTGCCGTCGAGCGTCGCCCCCTTCATCCTGCGCGGCGTCTCGCTGCTCGGCATCGATTCGGTGATGGCGCCGAAGGCCGTGCGCCTCGAGGCCTGGCGGCGCATCGGCACCGATCTCGACCTGCAGAAGCTCGCCAGCCTGTCCACGACCATCGGCTTCGGCAACATCATCGATGCCGCGCGCGACATCGTCGACGGCAAGATCCGCGGTCGCGTCGTCGTCGACATGTAAGCCCGCCTCGCGGGCTCCAGCCGGCGGACGGATCGCCTAATCCGGTGGCGAATACGCCGCTGCCGGGACAAAAACGCCTATCCGCTAAAATTCGAACGATCCGCCGCAATTTTCCATAATCTCTGTCTGGCAAGGGTTTCGCATGATCGCGGAATCCGACAGCCAACAGGCGAACAAGGGCGACGATGTCGATGCGGTTGCGGCGCCGGCGCGGCGGTTCATCGCCGCGCCGCCGCTGGTGCCCGAGCAACAATTGGTCAGGCGGGAAGGCCTGCCGCTGCTCACCTTCGTCGCCATCCTGGTCCTGGCGGGCCTCGCGCATCTGACGGGGGCGCCGATCTTCATCAGCCTCGCCTTGCTGGCAACCGGCCTCGCCGGCCTGGCCATGCATTTCCATGCCAGACGCAGCGTCCACCGCACCGTGGTACTGCTGGACGAGACCACCGCCCGAAGCCGCGCCGAGATCGAGACGCTGGCCGACCGCATGTGGGAAATGCAGGAAAGCGAGGAGCGCTTTCGCGGTCTCATCGATGCGCTGGGCGACCTCGTCATCCATCGCGATCGCGACGGCCACATCGTCTATGCCAACAAGGTGTTCGCCGATCTGGTCGAAGCCGATCAGCGCGATCTTGCCGGCAAGACCCTGGCCGAACTTGGCATCGAGGTCGGCATCGTCCCCGACGCCGCCTTTTCCGACCATGAGTGCCTCAGTTCCACCGATGTCGCCATCCGCACGCCAAGCGGCCCGCGCTGGTTCTCCTGGATCGAACTGTCGGTGCGCGACAAGGACAGCGGCACGGCATCGCATCGCGCCATCGCCCGCGAGATCACTGCCCGCAAGCGCGCCGAATCCTCGCTCATCACCGCGCGCGAGCGCGCCGAATACGCAAGCCAGGCCAAATCGCGCTTCCTCGCCACGGTCAGCCATGAAATCCGCACGCCGATGAACGGCATCATGGGCATGGCCAGGCTGCTCGCCGATACCAGCCTGTCGCCGGAACAGCAGACCTATGTCGGCGCCATCTCGACCTCGGCCAGCGCCCTGCTCGCCCTGATCGAGGATCTGCTCGACTATTCCAAGATCGAGGCCGGTCGCTTCGATCCGGAACCGCAGCCCATGTCGGTGCGCGAGATCGCCGACAACATCATCGAATTGCTTGCCGCCCGCGCCTTCGCGAAGGGTATTGGCCTCGGCTGCCACGTCGAACCGGATGTACCGCAATTGATCACAGCCGATCCAGGCCGGGTCAGGCAGGTGCTGCTCAATCTGATCGGCAACGCCATCAAGTTCACCGACGGCGGCGGCGTGCTGGTCGGCATTGCGCGCGCCCGCACCGAGACCAGCGACCGCATCTGCTTCACCATCACCGACACCGGTCCCGGCCTGCGCGAAGAGGACATGGAGCGTATCTTCGAGGAGTTCGAACAGGCCGACGGCACGTCGACGCGCGCACATGGCGGAGCGGGGCTCGGACTTGCCATCTCCAAGCGGCTGGTGGCGGCCATGGGCGGCACGATTTCGGTGTCCAGCCGGCTTGGCCAAGGGTCGGACTTCGTCTTCGAAATCCCGGCAACGTCGGCCACCGAGGCGCCGCAGAACCGGCAGACCGCACTCACCGGCAGACACGCGGTGATCCTATCCAGGAACACCGTCGAGGCCGACGCGATCGCCCGCACCATCCGCGCCAATGGCGGCACGGCCGGTATCGCCACCACCGTGGCGCAGGCGGTGCCCCTGGCCGAGGGCTGCGACGTGCTTCTGGTCGACGCGGCCATGGAGGAGAGTGATGGGAGGGTGCTGAAGCGGTTGCGCCAAGGCGGCTTTTCCGATTGCGAAGCCATCACGCTGATCGCGCCGACCGATCGCGGCATGCTTGGCGAGTTCCGCGCCAGCGGCTACGCGACCTTCCTGGCCCGGCCTGTGCGCGGTGGAACACTTTTGCGCGTTCTTTTGACCAGCCACACGCCGGCGCTTGCCCAGCCGCAGCCGGAAAAGCGCCGCACCCCGGCGTTGCGCGCCTCCAGCGACCGCCAGGTGGGCCTGTCCGTGCTGATCGCTGAGGACAACGACATCAATGCCATGCTGGCCCGCGCCACGCTGTTGAAGGCGGGGCACCGCGTCAAGGTAGTCGGCAATGGCAAGGCCGCAGTCGAGGCCGTCACCAGCGCCGGGCACAAGCACCGCTTCGACGTAGTGCTGATGGACCTGCATATGCCGGTCATGGACGGGCTGGATGCCATTGCCGCGATCCGCCGCCATGAGGAAGAGACATCGGCACCACCTGTGCCGATCATGGTGCTGTCGGCCGACAGCCAGGAAAAGACGCGCCATGCGGTGCTTGCCCATGGCGCCAGCGGCTTCGTCACCAAGCCCCTCGACCCGGATGCGCTTGTCAACGCCGTCGAGGGCCAGGTTGCGGCTTGATCTGCTTTTTTTCCAGCTGGGCGGCTGATGCATGCCAACCCAAAGAGGCCCCGAACTATCGAGGGCGACATGCATGAAAACAAGGGTTTGAAGCGCGGCGAGTTGATCCGTGCGAACGAAAGGCACCTCGCTCCTCCTCACCTAACGTAGCCGGTTGACCGTTTTCGCCAGCCGACGAAGTATTGCCCGCGACGCCTTATCACGGTACTGTCACAATCCTGTTGCACCTACACCGTATCCCCGTGCCAAGAGGGATGGCTCGAAGGAGAATCACTCGTGCATACAGTTATGCCGGAATGTGACACTCGGCCGAACGCCAGCAGCGCCTTGCTCGGCGGGCGTAATGTCGATTCCGTCATAAAAGGCGCAGCACTCGGCCGTATCGGCAATCTCGAAGTGCGGCTCGCCCGCAACGAGGCCGAGATCGCGGCCGCGCAGGAAGTGCGCTATCGCGTATTCTATGACGAGCTTGGCGCCCGCAAGGACCTGTTCCAGGTGCAGGACCGCCGCGACGCCGACCGATTCGATCCGCTTTGCGATCATCTGCTCGTCTTCGACAATTCGATTTCCGGCCCCGAACACCGCCGCATCGTCGGCACTTACCGGCTGCTGCGGCAAGAAATCGCGGCCGCCGCCGGGGGCTTTTATTCCGAAGGCGAATTCGAGCTGACCAAGCTCATCGCCCGCCATCCCGGCCAGCGTTTCCTCGAACTCGGCCGATCCTGCGTTTTGCCGGAATACCGCTCGAAGCGCACCATCGAGGCGCTGTGGCAAGGCATCTGGGCCTACATCAATCACTACGAGATCGGCGTGATGACCGGCTGCGCTTCCTTCCACGGCACCGTGCCGGCGGCGCATGCCGAGGCGCTAACCTATCTCGCCCATCACTGCCGCACGAATTCGGCCTGGGACGTGCGCGCGGTGTCCGGGCGCTATTGTTCCATGGACCTGATGCCGATCGAGGCGGTCAACACCAAGGCGGCGATCGCGGCGATGCCGCCTCTGGTGAAGGGCTATCTGAGGGTCGGCGCCCGCATCGGCGACGGCTGCGTCATCGACCGCGAATTCTCGACCGTCGATGTCTTCGTGGTGATGCCGGTCAAGGAGATCGGCGCCCGCTACGTCAACTACTATGGCGGGGAAGCGCAGCGCTTTGCGGCGTAAGGGCAGTAGGAAAGACGCTACGATTCACGCTTCGCTGACTACTCACTATTCCCTTCCTTACGGAATATCCTCCGGCCGCCGGCCAGGCCGGCTCCTGTACGACGGAAACGACCAGCCGAAACGCAGCGCGCCGCCGCGCACGGCGAGCGCCACGACGAAGCCGGCCAACCCCGAGACGATCTGCGGCAATCCGGCGACGTCGCCCAATGTGAAGATGGCGGCGCCCGCCAGAGCGGCGGTGACGTAGATCTCCGGCCTCAGCAGCACCGATGGTTCACCGGCAAGCAGATCGCGCAATATGCCGCCGAAGGTCGCGGTCAGCATGCCGGTGATGATCGAGACCACCGGCGAACCGGTGATTGCCAGGCCCTTGGCCGCACCCATCACTGAAAAGGCGGCCAGCCCGATGGCGTCGAGCCACAACAGCAGCTTGTAGCGGGATTCGACGCGATGCGCGGTGAAGAAGACCAGGATCGCCACCACGGCGCAGATCAGCACATAGTCGCGGTTTCCCACCCAGAAGACCGGCACGTTGAGGATCAGGTCGCGAAACGTGCCGCCGCCAATGCCGGTGACGCTGGCGAGGAACAGGAAACCGATAATGTCGAGTTGCTTTCGCGAAGCAGCCAACGCCCCGGTCGCCGCAAAAACAGCGACGCCGGCATAGTCGAGAAGGGCGATGGGATGCATGGCGGTAAGGGGAGTAGGGAGTAGGGAGTAGGGATTTAGGAATTGGGCGTATGAATAGCACGAAGCCGCACGATTGATACGACTGCCTTATTCCCTACTGCCCTACTGCCCTACTGCCTAACCCCTAACTACGCATCCTTCTCCGCCTGCTCATTCACCGGCCCCGGCTCGACCGGCGCCTCAGCGGCAACCTTCGGGCCGCCCTTGGCGACGCCGACCATGGCCGGACGCAGCACGCGCTCGCCGATCGAATAGCCCGGCTGCACGACCTGGACGACGGTGTTGGCCGGTACATCGGGATTGGGCACTTCGAACATGGCCTGGTGGAAATTGGGATCGAACTTCTCGCCTTCCGGCGCGAGCTTCTTGACCCCATGCCGTTCCAGCGCCGACAGCATGGCGCGCTCGGTCAGGTCGACGCCTTCGATCAGCGCCTTGAAGCCGGCGTCGCCCGAGGCCTTGGCCTCCGCCGGAATGGCGTCCAGCGCGCGGCGCAGATTGTCCGACACCGACAGCATGTCGCGGGCGAAATTCGCAACCGCATAGGTACGCGCGTCGTGCACGTCACGCGCGGTGCGGCGGCGCAGGTTCTCCATCTCGGCCGCGACGCGCAACGCGCGGTCCTTCAGCTCTTCATTTTCCTTCAGCAGTCGTACAAGCGCTTCATAGTCGCCGTCGATGCTGCCTTCCATGCGCTCGGCATTGGCCTCGGCCGCCTCGGCTTCACTGGGCGCGCGTTCGTCTTTTGCCTGGTCGCTCATCGCCGTTTCCCGTCATCTCGAATGGTATGGATTTTGTGCCCGATATCGACGTTTGGCAGCCAAAAATCAAGGGGCAAGCGACCTAGAGCCTTTGGCCGGACCTGGGTCGTGATCAATGGCGATGCTTAGATTTTAATTCAAAGTTTACCATACTTGCCCGCTTGGCTTGCCACGGAAGCGTGATGCGGGAACCATTCCCCTACTGGGGGAGTTTCGGAGCCGACACAGGATTTGAAATGATGACCCGCAACAAGGCTGAAAAGGCAGAAAGGCTCGCCGCAGAAGTCAGGCGCCAGTTCGGTGCCGAGGCGATGACGCGTTTTCTGCGTACCTTGCCGGCTTTCCGTATCGAGGCCGATACTCACGAACGCTTCAGGCAATTGCTCGACCGCCTCGATCGGGTCGAGAATGGCGGTACCAGATTGCGGCGGCAGTAGCGCGTTACGCGACAATTACGCGCAGTAATTTTGCGTGATGGCTGCCTTGTGGTAGCCACATGCCGCGCCTATGCTTCCTGATGAACATGATTTCCCCCGATGCGGTCGCCAACAGCAAGCGTGCCTGGTTGAAGGTCCTGGCGCGCTACAAGAAGCCGGACCGGCGACGCAGCGCCGTCGAACTCGCCATCACCCTCATCCCGTTCGCCACGCTGTGGGCGCTCTCCTCGGCTGCCTATGCCTATGGCCATTGGTGGGGTCTGATCCTGATCCTTCCGGCAGCCGGGTTCCTGGTGCGCATCTTCATGATCCAGCATGATTGCGGCCATGGCTCCTTCTTCGCCAACCGCTATGCCGACGACTGGATCGGCCGTGCGCTCGGCGTCCTGACGCTGACGCCCTACGATTGCTGGCGGCGCGCCCACGCGACGCATCATGCCAGCGCCGGCAATCTCGACGAGCGCGGCATGGGTGACATCACGACGCTGACCGTTACCGAGTACCGGCAATTGTCCTGGCGCGGGCGCCTCGCCTATCGGCTCTACCGCCATCCGCTGGTGATGTTCGGGCTTGGACCCATCTGGCTGTTCATCTTCTCGCAAAGGCTGCCCGTCGGCATGATGCGCGGCGGCCTGACGCCATGGGTGTCGTCGATGACCACCAATCTCGCCATCGCGCTTGCGGCGGCCCTGCTCATCTGGACCCTCGGTCCCGGTGCGTTCCTGGTCGTCCATCTGCCGATCGTCATTCTCGCCGGCTCGGCGGGCATCTGGCTGTTCTACGTCCAGCACCAGTTCGAGGAGACGGAATGGGCAAAGGATGACGACTGGGAGTTCCAGCATGCCGCCTTGCATGGCTCGTCCTATTACGACCTGCCGCCGGTGCTGAACTGGTTCACCGGCAATATCGGCGTCCATCACGTCCACCACCTCTCCGCCAAGGTGCCGGGCTACCGGCTGCAGGAAGTGCTGCGCGACTATCCGGAATTGCGCGGCATCAGTCGCGTCACGCTGCTCGACAGCCTGCGCTGCGTCAAACTGGCATTGTGGGACGAGAGCCGCCGCAAGCTGGTGTCGTTCCGCGAGGCACGGGCGACGATGTAGAACGACGACCGCCTCGCCATGGCGCGGCGGCGGAAGCAAACCCCTGTTCAGGCGGCCTGGCGCTCTTCGCGCATCAGGATCTCGCCATGGTGGATTTCGGTGCCAAGCACCTTCAGACACTCGCGGATGAAGTTGGACAGGCCCGGCCAACCCTTGGCCGACACCAGATTGCCGTCGACATGGGCGCCGGTCGGCGCGACATCGACGTAGATGCCGCCGGCGAGCGTCACTTCCGGCTCGCAATAGTGGAGTGCCGCCACTTCCCTGCCCCGCACCACACCGTCGACCGCGATCAGGATCTGCACGCCATGGCAGATGGTGAAGATCGGCTTGCCGGCCTCGTGGAAATGCCGCACCAGCGCCTGCACCCGCTTGTCGATGCGGATGTATTCGGGACCGCGCCCGCCCGCCGCGTAGACGGCGTCATACTTGGCCGGGTCCACCTCGGAGAACGTCTTGTTGAGGATGTAGTCGTGGCCGGGCTTTTCCGTGTAGGTCTGGTGGCCTTCAAAATCGTGCAGCGAAGTCTTGAGGATATCACCGGCCTTCTTGTCCGGGCAGACGACATGCACCGTGTGGCCGACGGCGTGCATGGCCTGTTCAAAGACGAAAATCTCATACTCCTCGCTGAACTCGCCAACGAGCATCAATATCTTCTTGCCAGCCATTCCCGGTTTCCTCCCTTGTGGCTATGTTTATTTCGGGTCGCGAAATAATGTTCCCTATCCTAAGGGCAGGAGGGTCGAAGGGAAAGCGCAAATCGCCAAATTGGTATGACCAGTTTTCCGCCTTCTCGACCGAAGGCGCTTCTCGGCAGACGAAAATAGCTTCGCTGGTTCGACCAGAGCCGCGGTCAGGCGGCCGCCTTGACCATGTCCGCCGCCTTCTCGGCAATCATGATGGTCGGAGCGTTGGTGTTGCCGCCGATCAGCGTCGGCATCACCGAGGCGTCGACGACCCGCAAGGCTTCAAGCCCGTGGACCCGCAATTGCGGATCGACCACCGCCAGGTCGTCGACGCCCATCTTGCAGGTGCCGGCCGGGTGATAAATCGTGTCGGCGCGGGCACGGATGTGGGACATCAACTCCGCGTCGCTCGAAACACCGGCGGTGTAGATCTCCTTGTGGCGATATCTGGCCAGCGCCGGCGCCTCCAAGATACCGCGCATCATCCTGACACCCTTGAGCAAAAGCCCGGCGTCGCGTTCGTCCGAAAGAAAGCGCGGATCGATGCGCGGCGGTGCCATGGGATCATGAGTCGACAGCCCGACCTCGCCGCGCGAATGCGGCCGCAGCACGCAGACATGGCAGGAAAAGCCATATCCCATATGCAGCTTGCGGCCATGATCATCCACGATCGCGATGCAGAAATGCAGTTGCAGGTCGGGCCGTTCCATCGCCGGATCGGATTTGAGGAAGGCACCGCCTTCGGCATAGGGCGTGGCGATCATACCGCCGCCATCTTTCCGCCAGCGCAGCATGTGCCGCAGCAGGCCAGGTAGGCCGCGCAGACCGATGCCCATCATGTCGGCATCCTTGGACGTCCAGCCCATAATGAAATCGAGGTGGTCTTGCAGGTTCTTGCCAACACCGGGCAGTTCATGAATGACCGGAATGCCATGCATGGCAAGCTCGGCGGCCGGGCCAATGCCCGACAGCAACAGGAGCTGAGGCGAACCGAAGGCGCCGCCACAGACGATCACCTCGCGCCTGGCTTTCGCGACGGCTTCGCCCTTCCCCGCGCGATACCGCACGCCGGTGGCTCGCTTGCCATCGAGGATGACCGCCGTGGCATGCGCTCCAGTGATGACGGTAAGGTTCGACCTGTTCATGGCCGGTCGCAGATAGGCCGCGGCCGCCGAGCAGCGCTCGCCGTTACGACGTTCGCCCCAGAATTGCGTCACCTGGTAAAGTCCGGCACCTTCCTGTTCGACGCCGTTGAAATCATCGTTGCGGCGGATCTGGTTTTCGCCGCAGGCCTCGACAAAGGCCCGGGAGAGCGGACGTGGCTCTTGCTGCTCGGCAACCCGCAGCGGCCCGTCACCGCCATGCAGGGCATCAGCGCCGCGTTGATTGCCTTCCGCCCGCCGGAAATAGGGCAGCACCTCGTCCCATGACCAGCCGTCGCAGCCGAGGTCGGCCCATTCGTCATAATCGCCGCGGTGCCCGCGCGTATAGAGCATGGCATTGATGGCGCTGGATCCGCCCAGCGCCTTGCCGCGCGGCTGGTAGCCCTTGCGGCCGCCAAGGCCCTGCTGCGGCACCGTCTCGAACGCCCAGTTGTTGATCTTCGGCCGGCCCGGCAACAATGCGATGATGCCTGCCGGCGCGCGGATAAGCAGGTTGCCGCCCGCGCCGCCGGCTTCGATCAGACAGACCGTTTTCGATGGATCTTCGGACAGCCGCGCGGCAAGCGTGCAGCCGGCGGACCCGCCGCCGGCGATGACATAATCGAAAGCCATGACTTCCTCCCTCGCACCCGGCGGATGTTTCCGTCCGGATGACCAAGAGAAGGCTCGATTACGGCCTATGTAAAGATGGGTGGAATTACCCCGACGTCAGCTGCGAACGCGCCGCCAGGAATATTTCGGGCCCTTGAGCTCCGGCACGGCGGCTGGCTGGTAGTAAAGCCCCAAGCCGCCGGTGCGGTCCTCTTCCAGGCGCTTCAGCAGCACCGGGTTGGAAATCTCGAACTCGTCGAAGCCGAGACGCAGCATATGCGGCAGCGGATCGACCAGCACTTGGCCGGTGGCGCGAACGGCACCCTCGAAGTGGTAGCGGCCGCGCAGCAGTTCGGCCTTGGAGAAGGAGCGCCCATCGCTGAAGGCCGGGAAGACCAGCGCCACCAGCGACAGCTGGTCAAGCAGGTCGGCTATCTTCTCGAGCTGATCGCCGGGCTGCAGCACCACGCCGAGCCGCTCCTTGGCGGACCGGCGCACCTCCGGATCGAGGTCGAGGAACACCTGCAGCGGCAGGATGAAGCGGCCATTGCCGGAAAGCGCGTCGGCACTTTCGGCATGAGCCCACTCGTCCTCGCGAAAACCTTGCGGGGTCCAGAGCCGGGTCTCCGGTGTCGTCGTTTCGGTCATCAAAATTCCTAAAGCCCCAAGATCCAAGTGCGCTGAGAGCCCCTCCCGCACAAAACCGGCGGCCTCCGGGTGGAGGTCGCCGTTCGCAGGCCGGCTGGATATCAGCATACCCTATAGTGATGCGTCGGTCAGCGACTTCTCCAGTCCCGACAGGTGAATGCCGCACTCGGTCTTGGCATGACCGGCCCAGCGGCCGCTGCGCGCATCCTCGCCCGGCTGCACCGGTTGCGTGCACGGAAAGCAGCCGATCGACAGATAGCCATAAGCGACCAGCGGATTCTCGCGCAGTGCATGCGCCCGCATGTAGTCGGCCTGGTCCGAGGTCGTCCAGTGCGCCAGCGGATTGATGCGGATGCGCGGGCCGACCGCCTCGAACACCGGCAACGCTGCCCGCGTCGAGGCCTGAAAACGCTTGCGGCCGGTGAACCAGGCGCGGAAGGGTGCCACGCCACGCGCCAGCGGCTCGACCTTGCGCACGTCGCAGCAGGCATCGGTGTTGCTCTGGTGCAGATTACCCGTCGGGTCGATCCGCGCGAGCGCCGCCTCCTCGGGCTTGATGACCTGGATGTTGGTCAGCCCGAAATCGGCGACGAGCGCGTCGCGGTAGCCGAGCGTCTCTTCGAAATGCTTGCCGGTGTCGAGGAAGATGACCGGCAGCGTGCGGTCGATCTCGGCGATCATGTGCAGCAGCACGGCCGAATCCGCCCCGAAGGACGACACGGCCGATATCTCGTCGTGAAACAGTTCGCGAGCCGAGCGCTCGATGATCTCGATCGGCTTCAGGTGGCCATAGAGCGCGTCAAGCCCCGCCGCCTTGGCGGCGACGCCGTCATCGGCGTCGGCGATATGGTCAAGCGGCCTTGGTTTCGCCAGCATAGAGCGCCTCCTTGAACGGCGCGGGACCGACACGGCGGTAGGCGTCGATGAATTTTTCCTCAGGGTTGAGCCGAAGGCCGAGATAGGTCTCGACGATCTGTTCGATGGCGTCGGTGATCTCTTCCGACGAGAAGCCGCGGCCGATGATCTCGCCGACCGACGTGTTCTCGTCGGCCGAACCGCCCAGCGTCACCTGATAGAGCTCGGAGCCCTTCTTCTCGACGCCGAGGATGCCGATATGGCCGACATGGTGATGGCCGCAGGCATTGATGCAGCCGGAGATCTTCAGCTTCAGTTCGCCGATCTCGCGCTGCCGCTCCAGCGAGGCGAAGCGTTGCGAGATTTCCTGCGCGATCGGGATCGAGCGTGCGGTGGCCAGCGCGCAATAGTCGAGGCCCGGGCACGAGATGATGTCCGATATCAAGTTGGAGTTGGCCGTCGCCAGCCCGATATCGACCAGCGCGTCATAGACAGCCTTGAGGTCGGCGCGCGCCACATGCGGCAGGATCAGGTTCTGCTCATGGCTGACACGCAACTCGTCGAAGGCGTAACTTTCGGCGATGTCGGCGACCGCCTCCATCTGGCTGTCCGAAGCATCACCCGGCACCTCGCCGATGCCCTTGAGCGAGATCGTCACCGCCGCGTAGTCGGGATGGCGATGCGTCACCACATTCTGGTCGAGCCACTCCGAAAAGCCTTTGGAATCAAGACGCGCCAGCTTGACCGCCTGGTCGCCTTCCGGCCGATCAGTGAGCGCCGGCGGCGCGAAATAGGCTTGGATGGCGCGGATATCGGCATCCGGCAGCTTCAGTTCGGCGTCCTTCAACTCCTGCCACTCGGCCTCGACCTGGCGGGTGATTTCCTCGACGCCGGTCTCGTGCACCAGGATCTTGATGCGTGCCTTGTACTTGTTGTCGCGGCGGCCATAGAGGTTGTAAACGCGCAGGATCGCCGTGCAGTAGGACAGAAGATCGGCTTCCGGCAGGAAGTCGCGGATCTTCCTTGCCACCATCGGCGTGCGGCCCTGGCCGCCACCGACATAGACGGCGAAGCCAAGCTCGCCGGCGGCGTTCTTCTTCAGGTGCAGGCCGATATCATGCGTCTGGATGGCGGCGCGGTCGCGCTCTGCCCCGGTCACCGCGATCTTGAATTTCCTGGGCAGGAACGAGAACTCCGGATGCACCGAGGACCATTGCCGCAGGATCTCCGCATAGGGACGCGGATCGGCGACCTCGTCGGCGGCGGCACCGGCGAAATGGTCGGCGGTGACGTTGCGAATGCAGTTGCCGCTGGTCTGGATGGCGTGCATCTCGACGCTCGCCAGATCGGCCAGGATCGCCGGTATGTCCGACAGCGCCGGCCAGTTGAACTGAATGTTCTGGCGCGTGGTGAAATGGCCGTAGCCCTTGTCGTATTTGCGGGCGATGTGACCGAGCATGCGCAGCTGCCTGCCGTTCAGCGTGCCGTAGGGCACCGCGATACGCAGCATATAGGCGTGCAGCTGCAGGTAGACGCCGTTCATCAGCCTTAGCGGCCGGAACTGGTCCTCTGATATCTCGCCGGACAGCCGGCGCTGGACCTGGTCGCTGAATTCGGCGACGCGGGCCTGGACAAAATCGTGGTCGAACTCATCGTAACGGTACATGCTTCGTCTTTCAGGGCGCGTCCGCCCGTTTCACTCAAACCTGGCTACGCCGCCCGCTCGGCCTGCTTGCCGAGATCGCCGCGGATGGTCGGGCCGGCGGCGCGGATCTTTTCACGCAGCCGCACTGGCTCGACGACACCGTCGACGACTTCCGCGTCGATCAGATTGACATCGACCACTTCATTGTCGGCATAGGCCTTGGCGCCGATCGCCTCAAGGCGATCTTCGGCCGCCTTGTCATGGGCAAGATCGGCGTGGCCCACCGTCTCGGCCCAGCCGCCATCGGCGTACCAGACGGCGATGCCATCCGTCAGGCGGTTGGCGGTCAGTATCTTCATGACTGAACTCTCTCGCTGGCGGCTTTGGTCGCGCCTTCATTCCTGTGTGCCGCAAGCGGTTCGGACCGTTCGAAGTTGGCGCCGGCGACCGCATCGCCAATGATGGTCATGACCGGCCCGGAAAGATCGCCACGCGCTTCCAGCGATGGCAGGTCGGCCAACGTGCCGTGGAAGCGGCGCCGGTTGGCAAGGCTGGCATTCTCGACCACGGCCACCGCCGTGTCCGGCGACAGGCCGGCTTCGATCAGCCGGCCGGCAACCTCGGCAGCGACGGAGCGGCCCATATAGACGGCGACGGTGGCGCCGGAAATCGCGAGCTTGGCCCAGTCGGGCAATGAATTGCCCTTGAGGTCGTGGCCGGTGGTGAAGACCATGGACGAGGAGACGCCGCGCAAGGTCAGCGGCAGTTCGAAATCGGCGGCGGCGGCAAAGGCAGCGGTGACGCCCGGAACCACCTCATAGGCGATACCGGCATCGCGCAGTGCCGCCATTTCCTCGCCGGCGCGGCCGAATACCAGCGGATCGCCCGACTTCAGCCGCACCACGCGCTTGCCCTGCCGGCCAAGTTCCACCAGCAGCGCGTTGATTTCGGCCTGGCTCTTGCTGTGGCAACCCTTGCGCTTGCCGACCGGCAGGCGCTCGGCATCGCGGCGGCCCATGGCGACGACCGCCTCCGGCACAAGCGCGTCATGGACGATGACATCGGCTTCCATCAGCATACGATGGGCACGCAACGTCAGCAGATCCTCGGCGCCCGGACCAGCGCCAACCAGCGCGATGTGGCCCGAAGCGGGTGCGTTCGATAGCAGAAGATCCACCGCCGCGTCATGCGCCTGCGACAGCTGGCCGGCCTCCACGGCATGTGCAGGCGCACCCTGGAAAAAACTGTTCCAGAAGCGGCGGCGGGCATTGCCTTTCGGCAGCAATTTCTCGGCCGCCCCACGCAGCGAAGCGGCGAGCGTCGCCAGCGAACCGAGCGATGGCGACAGCATCTGATCGATGCGGCTGCGCAGCATCTGGGCCAGCACCGGGCCGGCGCCCTCGGTTCCGATGGCGATGGCGACCGGCGCACGGTTGACCAGCGCCGGAGTGAAGAAGTCGCAAAGCTCCGGCCGGTCGACGGCATTGACCGGAATGCCCAGTTCGCGCGCATCGGCTGCGACACGGCGGTCGAGCGCCTCATCGCCGCTGGCGGCAAACACCATGACAGCACCTTCCAGCTGCGAGGCGTCATAAGCTGCCGCGACATGGTGGGCGCCGGACTGAGCGATAAAGGCAAGCAGCTCCGGCTCGGCATTTTCGGCGATGATGCGTAGCACCGCGCTCGACTGTCCAATCAGCCGCGCTTTGGCCAAGGCTTCCTCGCCGGCGCCGACGATGGCCACGGCTTCGCCCTCGACCCGCACGAAGACGGGAAAGGCATTGAGCTTGGCATTGGCCTGCGGCATGGGAAAGCAATCCGGGAACAGTGTCGCAGTTTTACGCCCGGGCGCGAAAAACCAGAAGCAAAGCACTCGCGCATCCTGTGATGGCAGGCAATCGCTTTTTCGCAACTGCGAAAGGCAGGAGAAAAATATTCCACATCCGCGGTGCGGGCGGATTCAAGCCCCTGAAGCGAGCCTTGATTTCAGGTCTTTTTAGCCACCTGCCCTCTATCTGACAAAACAGTTTTTTCTAATTTCTACCAATTCAGTAGATTAAAGTCGCCCACTCACGGATCGCCTGTTCAACCGCTGGCGGCACCGCCGTCGCTTCGCCGTAGGGAGGTGGAACGTTGCCGGGTTGATACGCGTTCCGAAGCGTAGCCATTCATCAAAGGAGCGCTTCCATGGACACGATCAAACTGAGGCACGGCATCTGGGTCCTGGTGGCCGACGGTGAAAAAGCGCTCTTGCTCAAGAATGCCGGCGATAACAAGTTTCCAAATCTCGAAGTCGTGCAGGTGATGGAACAGGAGAACCCGCCCACCCGCGAACAGGGAAGCGACAGCCCCGGCCGGTACAATGACGGCCCGTCGGTGCACCGCAGCGCCGTCGAGGATACCGACTGGCACCGGATCGGCAAGGAGCGTTTCGCGGAAGAGATCGCGGCCCGGCTCTACAAGCTCGCGCATGATGGTGAGTTCGATAGCATCGTGCTTGTCGCCCCGCCGGTGATGCTCGGCGCCATGCGCAAGAAGCTGCATAAGGAGGTCGGTGACAAGGTGACGGCTGAAATTCCAAAAACCATGACCAACCACGCCATCTCCGAGATCGAGGCCTTGCTGCAAGCAGCCTGACCGCGGGCGATGGATCCCAAGGCCATGCGCCAGTGAGCGCAAAACGGACCGGCGGCCTCTCGGCCGCCGGTCGAGCATTTTGCCGCCGCACCCGTCGATTTTCGCACCCTGCGGGTTGCATCGCGGACACCCCATCCACCATATTGCCAAACAGGCGGCGGCTTAGGGCGGCGCACATCCGACATCGCAAACTTGAAAGGCGCTCCATAGACAATGCCGCATGACACGCCCCTT
This sequence comes from Mesorhizobium sp. B2-4-19, assembly GCF_006441315.1. NCBI lineage: Bacteria > Pseudomonadati > Pseudomonadota > Alphaproteobacteria > Hyphomicrobiales > Phyllobacteriaceae > Mesorhizobium > Mesorhizobium sp. B2-4-19. The sequence continues at coordinate 170,324 of NZ_VFUV01000008.1, forward strand.
ATCGCCACCATCGTCGCCGGTCTGGGGCTGGCTTTCGTCTTCGGGGCTCTGGCCAACCGTTTCCGCATTCCGCCGCTGGTCGGCTATCTCGTAGCCGGCGTCCTGGTCGGGCCGAATACGCCCGGCTTCGTCGCCGATGCCGGCCTTGCCAACGAACTGGCCGAGATCGGCGTCATCCTCCTGATGTTCGGCGTCGGCCTGCATTTCTCGCTGAAGGACCTGTTGTCGGTCCGCGCCATCGCCGTGCCCGGCGCCATCGTCCAGATCGGCTTTGCCACGGCACTCGGCGCCGGACTGTCCTGGATGCTCGGCTGGTCGATGGGCGCGGGGCTGGTGTTCGGCCTGGCACTGTCGGTCGCCTCGACCGTGGTGCTGCTGCGCGCGCTTCAGGAACGCCGGCTGATCGAGACCGAACGCGGCCGCATCGCCGTCGGCTGGCTGATCGTCGAGGATCTGGTCATGGTGCTGGCCCTGGTGCTGCTGCCGGCCCTTGCTGGCGTGCTCGGCGGCCAGGAACAGGCGGATGTACACTCGAGCGGCCTGCTGTCGCTGCCGGCCGGCTACGGCATCTGGGGCGTCGTCGGCATCACGCTCGCCAAGGTCGCCGCCTTCGTCGTCGTCATGCTGGTGGTCGGCCGCCGGGTGATTCCCTGGATTCTGCACTACGTCGCCCATACCGGGTCACGCGAACTGTTCCGTCTCTCGGTGCTCGCCATTGCGCTCGGCGTCGCCTTCGGCGCGGCGAAACTGTTCGGCGTCTCGCTGGCGCTCGGCGCCTTCTTCGCCGGCATGATCATGAGCGAATCCGAGCTTAGCCACCGCGCGGCCGAAGAATCGCTGCCGCTGCGCGACGCCTTCTCGGTGCTGTTTTTCGTCTCGGTCGGCATGCTGTTCGACCCGTTCAGCCTGCTCAGCAACGGCCTGCCGATCCTGGCGACATTGGCCATTATCGTCATCGGCAAGTCGCTGGCGGCGTTCGTCATCGTCGTCGCCTTCGGCTATCCCCTGGCGACGGCCCTCATGATTTCGGCCAGCCTTGCCCAGATCGGCGAATTCTCCTTCATCCTGGCCGAACTCGGCGTCGGGCTGAAACTCTTGCCCGAACAGGGCCGCGACCTGATCCTGGCCGGCGCCATCCTGTCGATCGTGCTCAACCCGCTGATGTTCCTGGTCATCGACTGGATGAAGCCGTGGCTGGAGGCCCGCGCCGCCAGGACGGCGCCGCCGGCGGACGCCAAGCCGGTCGGTCCGGCGACCGAACCGGGCCAGGTCGCCTCGATCGTCGCAACAGCCCAACAGGAAGACGGCCCTCCGCCGAAGACGGCGCTTACCGGCCATGCCATCCTGATCGGCTATGGCCGTGTCGGCGGCCTTGTCGGCGCGGCGCTGAAAGAAGCAGCGCTGCCCTTCCTCGTCATCGAGGACGCCGACAAGACACTGGCCAAGCTGAAAGCCGATGGCGTCGAGAGCGTCGCCGGCAATGCCGCCAACGCCGAAGTGTTCGCCGCCGCCAATCCCGAAGGCGCCAGCCGGCTGATCCTCGCCATCCCCAATGCGTTCGAAGCCGGCCAGATCGTGCTCAGGGCGCGCGCCGCCAACCCCGGCGTCAATGTCGTCGCCCGGGCCCATTCCGATGCCGAGGTCGAGCATCTCAAGGGGCTCGGCGCCGACACGGTGATCATGGGCGAGCGCGAAATCGCGCGCGGCATCGTCGAAGAGGTGCTCGGTCACAAGCCATCTGCGACCGAACCGTCCGCCGCCTGATCACCGCACGAATGCGGACCCGCCATTGCGTGCGATGCTGCTGAGATACTGCGCGGGAGGCTTGCCGAGCGCCTTCTTGAACATGGTGATGAAGGCTGTGACGGACCCATAGCCGAGATCGCCCGAGACACGCTGGACGCTGGCACCCGAAGCCAGTTCCCTTATCGCAACGATCAGGTGCAATTGCTGGCGCCAGCGGCCGAAGCTCAAGCCGGTTTCCTTGACGACAAGACGAGCAAGACTGCTCTCACTGAGCGCGACACGCTTGGCCCACTCGGCCAGCGTGCTGCGATCGGCGGGATCGTTCGCCAGTGCTTCCGCGATCCGCTTCACGCGCGGTTCGGAGGATATCGGCAAATGCAGTTGCTGGACAGGCATGTCGGGCAGTTCGGCCAGCACGACGCTTCCCAGGAAAGCACACCGCGCGTCATCAGGCGCGCAGTCCGACAGTTCGATGATCAGTTCGCGCAGCAGCGGCGAGATCGAAAGCGTGCAGCACCGATCCGGCAGCGCAGCCGCGCCCGGCTCGATATAGACGAAGAAAATCCGCGCATTGGCCGTCGCGATGTTGCTGTGTTGCATGCGGCTAGGCACCCACACGCCGCAATGCGGCGGCACCATCCAGAGACCACTGGGCACGCGGCAGGTGACGCCGCCGCCAAGCGCGAAGACGAGTTGCCCTTTGCGATGCCAATGGTCCGACACCTCGGCCCTGGTCTCGGTGACGTCGACGCGCACGGCGATCACCGGAGCAAGGACGTCATCGACGTCGAAATCGAGCCATGGGTAGCGAAGCGGCTGTCTCATGATTGACGGCTTTTAGCGATGAATTGCCTTTATATCCAGATTTTGCGTCAGCAAAAATCGATAGGCTTGGGTCGTTCTCGCCAATTGGCAAAGGTGTACCCATGCTCGCCCTCACCGTCTCATCAGACAATGCAGCCAGATTGAAACTCGCCGAGGTGGACGAGCCACAGCCTTGCGCGAACGAGGCACTGGTCGCCGTCCGCGCAACCTCGTTGAACCGCGGCGAACTGCGCCTGCTCACCATACGCCCGGACGGCTGGATACCCGGCCAGGACATCGTCGGGATCGTCGAACGGGCTGCAGCGGATGGCTCCGGGCCGGCCGTGGGCACCCGCGTCGTGGCTTTGGTCGACGAGGCCGGCTGGGCCGAACGTGTCGCCGTTCCGACCGACCGTCTCGCCGTCATGTCGGATGAGGTCAGCTTCGTTTCCGCGGCCACGCTCCCCGTGGCGGGCACGACAGCGCTGAGGACCTTGCGCCATGGCGGAGAGTTGGCCGGCCAACGGGTGCTGATCAGCGGCGCGAGCGGTGCCGTCGGCCGTTTCCAGATCCAGATCGCCCGAGAGCAAGGCGCGTCGGTGACGGCCATCGCCGCCGCGCGGCATGCTGGGGATCTCCGCGATCTCGGCGCCGAGCAGGTCGTCGAGGCGATCGAGCTGGTCGAGGGACCATTTTCGCTGATCACCGAGTCGGTCGGCGGCGAAAGCCTCGCCCGCGCGATCGAACGCGTCGCGCCCGGCGGGACCATCGTCATGTTCGGTTCAAGCAGTGGCGAGCTCACGCCTATCGGATTCCGCCAGTTCGTTCCGGGCCATGAGGGGGCGCGGCTTCAGATCTTCGCCTACTACACGTCCGGCTCAGGCATTGGCGCCGATATCGCCGCGCTGCTCGCCCTGGTCGCCGCCGGCCGGCTGGAGACCCGCATCGCCTTGACCGTGCCGTGGACCGATATAGCCCAGGCCCTTGACGCCCTGCGGCAGCGCAGCTTCAGCGGCAAGGCTGTTCTCACCATCGCCGGATGAGCAACCCTCGGCCTGGATTCGACGGGCTCACACGTGCTGGCCGCCGTTGATGTGGATTTCCGAGCCGGTCACATAGGAGGCCTGCCCCGAGCACAGGAAGAAGATGATGTCGGCGACCTCTGCGGTGGTGCCGAGGCGCCTGAGCGGGATCGTCTCGACGATCTTTTCCGTGCCTGGCGACAGGATCGCCGTGTCGATCTCGCCGGGTGCAATGGCGTTCACGCGGATGCCGTGCGGGCCAAAGTCGTGCGCCATCTCGCGCGTCAGCGAGCCGAGCGCGGCCTTCGATGTCGCATAGGCGGTGCCGGCGAAGGGGTGCACGCGGGTGCCGGCAATCGAGGTGACGTTGACGATCGAGCCCTTGGCCGTCGCCAGCTCCTTGAACAGGCCGCGCGCCAGCATGATCGGCGCGAAGAAATTGACCTGGAACACGTCGCGCCAGACATGCATCGGCGTGTCGATCGAGTTCATGCGGCTGTTGCCGTCCTTCAGCTTGGGCGAAATGCCGGCATTGTTGACCAGAGCATTGAGCTGGCCGCCATGTGCTTCCAGCCGATGGCGGATTTCCGAGACGGCGATGCCGACATCTTCCTGATCGGCAAGGTCGACCTTGATGTGGTCCTCGGGACCTGCCGGCCACGGGCAATCCTCGGCGAAAGCCTGACGCGAACAGGTGATGACGCGCCAGCCCTCGCGCGAAAAGCGCTTGACCGTGGCATGGCCGATGCCACGGCTGGCGCCGGTCAGCACGATGGTTTTTCTGGTGTCGAGTTCGGCCATGTCACGGTCTCCGGCCGGAGGTGTAGCCGAACACCGTGGCGCTGGCGAGAGGCGGATTGACGCCGCTGCGAACCGCCGGGGCGATCGCCGTCAGCCGCCGCCCAGAATATCCAGGATCGAGGTCTGCTTCCTCTTCTTCAGCGGACCGCCAACATTGCCCGGCGGCACCGGATGGCCGACCGAAGCAGTGGTGCCGTCATCCGCCGGCATGTTGAAGCCATCTGCATCGACGGTCTGGGCAGGCCGCGCCACCCGGGCCGGCGCCGGCGCCTGGGTTGCCTGTGCGGCTGGCGCCTGCTGGCCAACCGAGACTGACGGGACCGGCGCTGGCTGGTTGTTGTCGGCCGACGGTATGTCGTCGGGCACGATCGTGTCGGCCGGCGTCGACTTCCAGGTGCCGGGCAGCGGCCGCACCGGTACGCCCTCATGCGCCGCGACCATGAATTCGTGCCAGGCCTGCGCCGGCAGCGCGCCGCCGGTGACCTTCTTCATCGCCGTGCCATCATCATTGCCGAACCACACACCGGTGGTGAGATTGGCGGTGTAGCCGACGAACCAGGCATCGCGCGAATTCTGGCTGGTGCCGGTCTTGCCGGCCGACGGCCAGGCGAAGGCCGCCTTCTTGGCCGTGCCGACCTCGACGGTGCCGGTCATCATCGAATTCATCATGCCGACGATCTCGGGTTTCACCACACGCGGCGCGCTGCCGCCACCGCTGTCGTAGAGCATCTTGCCCTCGGCGGTCGTGATGCGGCGGATGAAGTGGATGTCGGGCTTGTAGCCGCCATTGGCGAAGGGCACATAGGCCGACGTCAGCTCCAGCGGCGTCACTTCCGAGGTGCCGAGTGCGATCGAGGTGTTGGCCTGCAGTTCGGACTGGATGCCCATGCGGTGCGCCGCTTCCACCACCGCGTTCGGCCCGACCTCCATGGTCAATTGCGCGGCGACCGAGTTCAGCGACTTGGCCAGAGCGGTGGCCAGTGTCACCTTGCCGAAATACTTGCCGCCGTAATTGTCCGGCGTCCAGTTGCCGATCTTGATCGGCGCATCGTTGCGGATGCTGTCGGGCGTGCGGCCGGCTTCCAGTGCCGCCATATAGACGAACGGCTTGAACGCCGAGCCCGGCTGCCGGCGCGCTTCCGACGCGCGGTCGAACTGGCTGGTCGAATAGTCGTAGCCGCCGACCATGGCGCGCACCGCGCCAGAATCGTCAATCGACACCAGTGCGCCCTGGGTGACGTTGAGCTTCTTGCCGCTTTCGTCGATCAGCCGGCGGATCGACTGCTCGGCGAGCTTCTGCAGGTTCAGGTCGACGGTGGAATCGATGACGATGTCGCCGCGCACGTCGCCGATCAGGTCGGGCAGTTCTTCCATGATGGTGTCGGCGACATAGTTTTCCGAGCCGGTCCAATAGGACGGCGCGCGCGTCGCCGGCGCGCTGAGCGCCGTCTTCAGCTCCTTGTCGCTGATCTTGCCCTCTTCACGCATGGCCGCCAGCACGAGCTGCGAACGCTCCTCCGCGGCCTTCGGATCGCGCGCCGGCGACAGCCGCGACGGCGCTTTCAGCAAGCCCGCAAGCAGCGCCGCTTCCGAGAGCGTGACGTCACGCGCGCTCTTGCCGAAATAACGCCGCGAAGCCGCCTCGACACCAAAGGCGCCGGAGCCGAAATAGACCCGGTTGAGGTACATTTCGAGGATCTGGTCCTTGGTGTGCTTGTGTTCGAGCCACAGCGCCAACAGCACCTCCTGCACCTTGCGCTCCAGCGTGCGGTCGGGCTTCAGGAACAGATTCTTGGCCAATTGCTGCGTCAGCGTCGAACCGCCCTGCGAGAAATGCCCGCCCATGAGGTTGGTCACCATGGCGCGCGACAGGCCGATCGGATCGACGCCGAAGTGCGAATAGAACCGGCGGTCCTCGATGGCGATGACGGCTTCAGGAATGTAAGGCGACATTTCGTGCAGGCCGACGGCTTCGCCGCCGCTCATGCCCCTGTTGGCGAGCAACTGGCCATCGGCCGAGACGATCTTGATGTTGGGGGCGCGGTCGGGGATCGACCAAGTGGTGGCCGCCGGCATCTTGGCGCCGTAATAGACGACGACGCCCGCCACCGCGATGCCGCCCCAGATGGCAAGCACGAAGCACCAGTAGAACAGCCGGCCGAGCACGCCGAACAGGCCGCGCCGGCTCCTGCCGCTCCTGCCGCGCCCGCCGCGCGACGATTTCGCCTTCGACGATTTGCGTTTGGCGGAGGCTTTGCGGTTGCTCGGCACGACGCGGTCCTCCTCGCTCACCGAAAGACCCGGCTGGGATCGCGCCTGTGGCGGTCCCTCGAAACTGGGCTCGATGCGGCTGTCTCTGCGGTTCGCCATGCGCTGCGCTTGCTGTCCCCGGTGCCAATGGCGCTCCGGTTGCAGAGTAGATGCGGCGATTTAAGGGCGGGTTAAGTCGGAAAATTCAAAGCGATTGATAATCAAATGCCTGGGGTCCGGCAGTGATCGCGCTGTTCGAGCCCCTGATTGGCGCTGACAAACGGTCGCGCCAGCCGCGATGGAACAATCCTCGCCGTGTCATTTTGTCCGGGCGCCAAGGCCCGAACCATTCTCAGCCGCGACCCAGGCAGTCGCGGACATGTTCCATGTTGGGGCGCGATCGCAAATGGTCGCGGCTTCGCGTTCGACCGCGCCCCAAATCACCGCCACCAGGCAATCACCTAGTGGACATCAGCTGATCGCCGCACGAACCGAGAGCGCTGCCCTCGACGATTGCATAACCTCGCCGACATGGCAGTAGCAGACGATCTCGTGCAGTTGGTGGTCGGTCAGCTCGAAGAAGCGCTTGGCTTCGCCATAGCTGTCGTCTTTCAGACCCTCGTCGTGCAATATGGGGTCCGTGAAGGCAACCGCTATCGGCGAGCTATCGGCTCGCATGACATCGCGCTCCGCCGGCGCACGGTATTCGGTCCCGGCAAGCGCCGTCAGCAGCCGGCTGGGCTCACGTTCAAGAAGCTCGGCCCAACGTATGAGACGTTGGGTTCGGCTCATTACCGGCTGTGTGTTGACCTCGGCCACTGCATGCAGTTGGTCTAGTGTTTGGTGTTTCATGGCAACCTCCTAGCAATAGGTTGGTTGATCCCAAACGCCCTGTACCGGCATTATAGCGCCAGAGCGTCGATCCGTCATTCTAATTCCATGCCGGGACAATCGCGCTTCCGGCACTACGCCGATGCAATGGCCCCGTCTGCCGGCGATTTTCAACTCCTCCGCGATCGGCGACAGCGCAAAAGGGCCAGCGTCTGCTGCTCGCAGGTCACCGCCACGACCTTTCGGGCCGCCTTCCTCGGGACTGGCCCTGCCGCGCAGGAAGGCGTCCTCGTCGAGCACGGTCACCGGGCGCGCCGGCATGCGATGCCCATTCCAGTCACCGTCGCGGTCATAGACATCCACCATCCGGCTGCCGGCGTCGGCGACGGCGACGGCGACGGCGACGGCGACGGCGACGAGGATGTACCGATCATCGTCTGTAAAGCGCACGCCATGCGGCTAGCGGCGTGCCTGCGGATTCGGTGTCGGGCCTGACGCCGCGCCCCGTCGACGGGAACTCAGTTCTGCTGGATAGAAATGCCCTTGTCGTCGATCTTGAGTTCGACGCCCTTCGGCTTGGTCTGCTCGCGGTAGACATAGACGCCGAGCGCGATGACCACGACGACGAGCGCGCCAATGATGAGGTAGAGCGTATTCTGCTTCATGGCGCGCCCCTTGTCGTTTCGAGCCTCAGGCTCGTTTCAGGACCCTGACCAGCACCAGAAGGATAATGGCGCCGATCGTGGCGTGGATGATGGAAGCGATGATGCCGCCGCCGATGGAGAAGCCGACCCGCGGCAACAGCCAGCCGGCGATGAACGCGCCGACGATGCCAACGATGATGTTGCCGATGAGGCCGAAGCCGAAACCGGAAACGATGAGACCGGCAAGCCAGCCGGCGATGGCACCGATGATGATGAAGACGAGAAGGCTTTCTACGCCCATGGCGATTTCCTCCGAGCAAGGGGGCGAACGCGGAACGAAAGGCTCCGAATCGGCCCCGATATCAACGGCTTCAGGCTATTCGAAAGCAGCTGGCCCCGCCAGCGGCGCTCGCTTTGGCAATTCCAGGAAAAGGGTAAAGCGGTTTTCCCGGAAAAAGCGCGTAGAGCGTTCCCTGGGGATTGCGTCAAAGCTAAGAAGCGGGCCGCCAGCTGGTCGGCTCGACCTTCTTTTGCGTGTGGCTGTCGGTGTAGACCCACCAGCCGTCATCGCGATATTGCCCGATGGATTCGTTGATGACGCCGTCGCCGTCCTTCCAGGTGACTGTGACCTTGGAGCCATCGGTCGGCGCGGTTGCGATCGGCTTTCTGTCGGCCATGTCATCCCCTTTTTCCAGCCCACAGAACGCGACGGCTGGCATCTGGTTCCCAACCGGCCGTCGGGCGCGGATGTCGCGAAGGCGATCAGCTGTGCGCGAAGATATCCTCTTCGCCCCAACCCATCAGGTCAAGCTTGGCCCGCATCGGCAGGAAGCGGAAGCAGGCATCGGCCTCCTTGCTCCGCCCCTCGCGCGCCAGCCGCCCGGCCAGCACATCGCGCAGCCGGTGCAGATAGAGCACGTCGGAGGCGGCATATTCGAGCTGCTCCGGCGACAGCGTTTCGGCCGCCCAGTCCGACGATTGCTGCGCCTTGGACAGGCCGATGCCGAGAAGCTCGAAGCAGATGTCCTTCAGCCCGTGCCGGTCGGTATAGGTGCGGGTCAGCCGCGAGGCGATCTTGGTGCAGAACACCGGCTCGGGCATCACCCCGAAGGCGTTGTAGAGCACGGCAAGATCGAAGCGTCCAAAATGGAACAGCTTCGTCACGCTGCGGTTCTTCAGCAGGCTGACGAGGTTCGGCGCCTTCTTCTGGCCGGGCGCGATCTGGATGACGTCGGCGCTGCCGTCGCCAGGCGATATCTGCACCACGCACAACCGATCGCGATGCGGGTTCAGACCCAGCGTCTCGGTGTCGATGGCCACCGCCCCGACATTGTAATGCGAAAGGTCGGGCAAATCATGCTTGTGGAAACGGATGTCGGCCATGGTCTTCTCCGGTGGCGGCGTTCCCCGTCCTCGCCGCGATCCGGTGAAAAATCAACAGGAAAACGTCTTTTCCGCCGCTCAGCGCGTCAGTGCATCGAGAATACGGGCCCAGGAGCGCTGGCCCTTGTGAAAGGATGAGAGCTCGTATTTCTCGTTGGGCGAGTGGATGCGGTCATCGTCGAGGCCGAAGCCGACCAGCAACGATTCCATGCCGAGATAGGTCTGGAAGTCGCCCACCACGGGGATCGAGCCACCGCTGCCGGTCGTCACCGCGGGCTTGGGCCATTCGTCGGACAGCGCGGTCTTGGCCTTGCCCAGGAATGGCGAGTCGTAGGAAAGCTGGATCGCCGGCGAGCCGCCATGCGGATGGAATTCGACCGAGCAGTCGGCCGGAATGCGCTCCTTGACGAATTTCTGGAAGGCGGCGCGGATCTTGGCTGGATCCTGCTTGTGAACGAGGCGGAACGACACTTTTGCCGAAGCTTCCGCCGCGATCACCGTCTTGAAGCCCTTGCCGGTATAACCGCCGATGATGCCGTTGAACTCGGCGGTCGGCCGCGCCCACGTCAATTCCAGCACCGAGCGGCCTTTTTCGCCCGACGGGATGGACAGGCCGACAGGCCCGAGGAAGGTCTCGGCCGTTTCGCCGAGCGTCTCCCAGGATTTCAGCACCTGCGTCGGCGTTTCCTCGACGCCGTCGTAGAAGCCCGGAATGGTGATGTGGCCATCCTTGTCGTGGATGTCGGCCAGCACCCTGGCCAGGATGCGGATCGGGTTGGCGGCGGCCCCGCCATAGAGGCCCGAATGCAGGTCGCGGTCGGCGGCCTTCACCGTGATCTCTTCGCCGACCAGCCCGCGCAGCGCCACGCAGATCGACGGCGTTTCACGGTCCCACATCCCGGTATCGCAGACCAGCGCGAAATCGGCCTTGAGCTCCTCGGCATTGGCCTCGAGGAACGGTTTCAGCGACGGCGAGCCGGATTCCTCCTCGCCCTCGAACAGGATGGTGACGCGGCACGGCAGATTGCCATGCACCTGCTTCCAGGCGCGGCAAGCCTCGACGAAGGTCATCAGCTGGCCCTTGTCGTCGGCCGAGCCGCGCCCGGTGATCACCTTGTGGTCGGGTCCGACTTGCTTGATGGCAGGCGCGAACGGATCGCTTTCCCACAATTCGATCGGGTCGACCGGCTGCACGTCGTAATGGCCATAGAACAGCACATGTGGCGAACCGGCCGGCCCCTCGTGTTGCGCAACCACCATCGGGTGTCCCGGTGTGTCGCGAACGCTGGCGTCGAAGCCAATCAGCTTGAGCTCCGCCACCAGCCATTCCGCCGCCTTGCGGCAGTCGGCGGCATAGGCCGGATCGGTGGAGATCGACTTGATCCTGAGCAGGCCGAACAGGCGTTCCAGGCTCTGGTCGAGATTCTGGTCGAGACGGTCGAGGACGGGGGAAACTGCGGACATGTGTGAAGCCTTTCGATTCAGTGCCGGAACCGTAAAGGCAGAGCGGGGAAACGAAAAGCCCGGGACGATTGGACCACGGCGCGGTCCGGCTGCCGCGGGCAAAAAAAGACCGCCGTGGTGGAGGGGGAACCACGGCGGCCTCATACTCGAAACGATGCGGCAGCCCGGAGAGGGGGGATAGGCTGCCGCAGTTGTCCGGGATAGGCGGGGGACGGGCCTTGCTCCGGACTTCGGCGAAAACTGCCGATGAAATCTATTTGGGTCTCTGAACGTGGCGATTCAAGGGCACCAACGTTACACTTTTGTAACGTGCCCGTGATCGAGCCTGCATCCCTCGATCTGTCAGGGTGTTGACGGAACCGATACCTGGCAATGCGTTTGGCATGGACCAAGCCAGCGCGCCGCGCTATCCCTGCCGGCATGAAAAAAGGCGATCATCTCTTCCTCATCGACGGCTCCGGCTACATCTTCCGGGCCTATCACGCACTGCCGCCGCTAACCCGCAAGTCCGACGGCCTGCCGGTCGGCGCCGTTTCCGGTTTCTGCAACATGCTGTGGAAGCTGATGCAGGATGCCCGCAACACCGATGTAGGCATCGTGCCGACGCACTTCGCGGTCATCTTCGACTATTCCTCGAAAACCTTCCGCAACGACCTCTATCCCGAATACAAGGCCAACCGTTCGGCGCCGCCTGAAGACCTGATCCCGCAATTCGGCCTGATCCGCCAGGCGACCAAGGCGTTCAACCTGCCTTGCATCGAGATGGAAGGCTTCGAGGCCGACGATCTCATCGCCACCTATTGCCGGCTGGCCTGCGAGGCCGGCGGCGACACCACCATCATCTCCTCCGACAAGGACCTGATGCAGCTGGTCGGCGATACGGTCGGCATGTACGACCCGATGAAGGACCGCCAGATCGGCATCCCTGAGGTCATCGAGAAATGGGGCGTGCCGCCGGAGAAGATGGTCGATCTGCAGGCGCTGACCGGCGATTCCGTCGACAATGTGCCCGGCGTGCCCGGCATCGGCCCGAAGACCGCGGCGCAGCTGCTGGAGCAGTTCGGCGACCTCGACGGACTGCTAGCCCGCGCCGGCGAGATCAAGCAGGATAAGAGGCGCGAATCGATCATTGCCAACACCGACAAGGCGCTGATCTCGCGCCAGCTGGTAACGCTGAAGAACGACGTGCCGGTGGCCGAGGGGCTGGACGACTTCATCCTGCACGCGCCAGATGGGCCGAAGCTGATCGGCTTCCTCAAGACCATGGAATTCACCTCGCTGACCCGCCGCGTGGCGGAAGCGACCGGCACCGAGGCCGGCGACGTCCAGGCCGTCGCGGTGAGCGTCGAGCGCGCCGACAACGCCCACGGCCCCGATGTCGGCGCCGGAGCGCCGGCTGTGGCCCGCGGCGGTGCCGAGACGGGTCAGGCCAACGGCGAGGCAGCCGCCACACCGACGGCGGACAAGGCCAAGCAAGGCGATACTCCTTCCTTGCTCTCAGCTTTGCGGCTGGAGCGCGCGGCAACCAGCAAGATCGACACGGCGGCCTATCCCTGCATTCGCGATATCGCGACCTTGAAAGCCTGGGTGGCCGAGGCGACGGAGGCCGGCATTGTCGCCTTTGACGTCAGGGCCACCTCGTCCGATCCGATGCAGGCCGAACTGATCGGCTTGGCTATAGCCACGGCGCCCGGCCGCGCCGCCTACATTCCCTTCGCCCACAAGAACGGCAATGGTGACCTGCTCGGCGGCGGCGCGCTCGAAAACCAGATACCTCTCCGCGAGGCGCTGGCGGTGCTGAAACCGCTGATCGAGGACAGATCGGTCCTCAAGATCGCGCAGAACCTGAAATACGATCTCGTCATCATGAGCCGCTACGGCATCGATGTCGCGCCGTTCGACGACACCATGCTGATCTCCTACGTGCTCGATGCCGGTACCCCGCACGGTCACGGCATGGACCAGCTTGCCGAGAAATGGCTTGGCCACACCCCGCTCCAGCTCAAGGACGTCACCGGCTCCGGCAAGAGCTCGGTCGGTTTCGACCAGGTCGACATCGACAAAGCGACGGCGCACGCCGCCGAGGACGCCGATGTCACGCTGCGGCTCTGGCTGGTGTTGAAGCCCCGGCTTGCGGCCAAGGGCCTGGTGTCGGTCTATGAGCGGCTGGAACGGCCGCTGGTGCCGGTTCTGGCGCGCATGGAACAGCGCGGCATTTCGGTCGACCGGCAGATCCTGTCCAGGCTGTCGGGCGAACTGGCGCAGGGTGCTGCCCGGCTGGAAGAAGAAATCTACCAGCTCATCGGCGAGCGCATCAACATCGGCTCGCCCAAGCAGCTCGGCGATATATTGTTCGGCCGCATGGGCCTGCCCGGCGGCTCCAAGACAAAGACCGGCCAATGGTCGACCTCGGCGCAGTTGCTCGAAGACCTTGCCGCCGAGGGCCACGAACTGCCGCGCAAGATCGTCGACTGGCGCCAGCTGACCAAACTGAAATCGACCTATACCGATGCGCTGCCCGGTTTCATCCATCCCGACACCAGGCGCGTCCACACCTCCTATGCGCTGGCCGCGACGACGACAGGCCGGCTGTCGTCCTCCGATCCGAACCTGCAGAACATTCCTGTGCGCACCGCCGAAGGCCGCAAGATCAGGACCGCCTTCATCGCCGACAAGGGCAACCGGCTGGTCTCGGCCGACTACAGCCAGATCGAACTGCGCGTACTCGCCCATGTCGCCGAAATCCCGCAATTGCGGCAGGCTTTCGCCGACGGCGCCGACATCCACGCCATCACCGCGTCGGAAATGTTCAACGTGCCCGTCGAGGGCATGCCTTCGGAAGTCCGTCGTCGCGCCAAGGCGATCAATTTCGGCATCATCTACGGCATCTCGGCCTTCGGCCTCGCCAATCAGCTGTCCATTCCGCGCGAGGAAGCCAGCAACTACATCAAGAAATATTTCGAGCGTTTCCCCGGCATCCGCGACTATATCGAGGAGACCAAAGCCTATGCCCGCGAGCACGGCTTTGTCGAAACCATCTTCGGCCGGCGCATCCACTACCCGGATATCCGCTCCTCGAACCCGTCGATCCGCGCATTCAACGAACGCGCCTCGATCAACGCCCGCCTGCAAGGCACCGCCGCCGACATCATCCGCCGCGCCATGGTGCGCATGGAGGAAGCGCTGGACAAGGCCAAGCTGTCGGCCCGCATGCTCCTGCAGGTGCATGACGAACTGATCTTCGAGACGGTCGAGGCCGAAGTCGAGGCGACCATCCCCGTCGTGCGCCATGTCATGGAAAACGCGGCGATGCCGGCGGTATCGATGTCGGTGCCGCTGCATGTTGATGCGCGGGCGGCGAACAATTGGGACGAGGCGCATTAGCGCCAACGCTTCGTCATCCTACGAAGAGAAGACCTTAAGCGGCCTCGGCCCGGCACTTGGCGCACGTCCCGCGAAACTCGATCACCGCCTTCTTGGCGGCAAAGCCGGTCGAATGGACCCATTCGTTCAGCCGGTGGTCGACATCGTGGTCCGACATCTCGGTTACTTGCCCGCATGTGTCGCAGATGGCGAAGGCGGTCATCGAATGGCTGTGATCATGCGGTTCGGCGCAGGCGACGAAGGAGTTGATGCTTTCCAACCGGTGCACGAAGCCGGACTTCACCAGCGTGTCCAGCGCGCGATAGACCTGCAGCGGCGCGCGAAAACCGCGTTCGCGCAACTGGTCGAGCAAGGTGTAGGCGCTGAGCGGTCCGCTGGCGGTCTCGAGCTTCTCGAGCACGCACAACTGGTTCTTCGTCAGCACATCCCTTGCCGTCATGGTCCGGTTCCAACTTGTCCTGCGCCATCCTCAGGCTGTCTGCCCGCGCAAACCGCCTGATCCCATTCAGATAGCGACGAACCGTCGTCTTTGCTACTCTTCTGTTGCCGTCCCGGGTCAGTCGATGACGCGCGGGCACATTGGTGACGGCGGGATCGATAGCGCCACGGTATTCAAGGATACTGGCGGAAATCTCGACCAAGGTAGCCAAGGGTGTGCCCGGCACCATTGGCCTGCCGACCCACGCGGCGATCAAGTCGCCTCAGGGAGGCCGGCCACGCCCTGACTGGACTTCATCCGCGGAAGGCCGGCGCGAGCAATTCCGCCAGCCTTTATTAGCCGGCTTTCATCTATTTCCTCGGCGGGCCTTTGCGCTCGGCGGAGGCTGCCCACAGATTGATGTCGGATTCGCGCGCGTAGCTGTCGATCTCGGCCAATTCGGCGTCGCTGAAGTCGAGCACCTTCAGGGCGCCGACGCAGTCCTCGACCTGCTCCGGCCGGCTGGCGCCGATCAGCGCCGACGTCACCTTGCCCTTGCGCAGCACCCAGGCCAGCGCCATCTGCGCCAGCGTCTGGCCGCGCTTGCCGGCGATGGCGTTGAGCGCCTTGATGTTGGCGATGGTGCGGTCGTTGATGAAGGCCGACTTCAGCGACTTGCCCTGCGAGGCGCGGCTGCCTTCGGGGATGCCGCCGAGATATTTGTCGGTGAGCATGCCCTGGGCCAGCGGCGAGAACACGATCGAGCCGACGCCGAGCCCCTCCAGCGTGTCGAGCAGGCCGTCCTCCTCGACCCAGCGGTTCAGCATCGAATAGCTCGGTTGGTGGATGATGCAGGGCGTGCCGAGCCGCTTGAGGATGTCGGCGGCTTCGCGGGTGCGCTGCGAGTTGTAGGACGAGATGCCGGCATAGAGCGCCTTGCCCGAGCGCGCCGCATGGTCGAGCGCCCCCATGGTTTCCTCCAGCGGCGTGTCGGGATCGAAGCGGTGCGAGTAGAAGATGTCGACATAGTCGAGCCCCATCCGCTTCAGGCTCTGATCGAGGCTGGCCAGCATGTATTTGCGCCCGCCCCATTCACCGTAAGGGCCGGCCCACATTTCATAGCCGGCCTTGGTCGAGATGATCAGCTCGTCGCGATAGGCGGAAAAATCAGTGCGCAGGATCTCGCCGAAAGCGGTTTCGGCCGAGCCGGGCGGCGGTCCGTAATTGTTGGCGAGGTCGAAATGGGTGATGCCGAGATCGAACGCCTTGCGCACGATCGCCTGCTTGGTCTTGTGCGGCGTGTCATTGCCGAAATTGTGCCACAGGCCGAGCGAGATCGCCGGCAGTTTGAGGCCGGAGCGCCCGCAGCGGTTGTAGATCATTTTTTCGTAGCGATTTTCGGCGGCGACATAGGGCATGGGGAAACATCCTCGAAACTGAACAGACCGGGCAGCTTCATCGCAAACGCGGTGAGCCGGCCCGGCGCCCTTTTACCCTCTCCCCGGCCGAACGGGGAGAGGGACAAATCAAAATTATCGATAATCCTTGCGCCTACTTTTTCGCCAGCAGTTCCTTGGCCGCCTTGACGCCAAGTGCCGCCGGCCGCTCGCAAGTGGTCTGCATGGCCACGAACTTGCCGGTTTCGCCGGAACGCAGGATGCCGGTCATGACGTCGACGGCATGCAGCGCCAGCTCCATCGAGCAACGATGCGGCCGCCCCTCGACTATTGCCAATGCCATGTCGGCGAGACCCGCCGTGCGGTAGTTGGCCATCATGCCCTGGCCGTGCATTTCGTTGGGCACGCCAAGCGGGTGCTTCCATTTCGGCAGCTTCTTGACCGGCTTGCCCTCTTCGGTGAAGCGCACGTCCCCGCCGAAGAAATTCGGATCCGGCACGAACACCGTGCCCGCTTCGCCATAGAGTTCCATCGGCGCGTGGCCGTGAGCCCAGACATCCCAGCTGGTGTTCAACGTCACCACGGCGCCGTTCTCGAATTCCAGCAGGCCATGGATCGTTGTCGGCGTGTTGACCGGGATTTTTTCGCCCGCGCGCGGTTTCGATGAAATCGTCCGCTCCTTGGCCGGGGTTGTCGCAAAGGCCGCCACCTGTTTTACCGGCCCGATCAGCTGGATCAGATTGGTGATGTAATACGGTCCGATATCGAGCACCGGTCCGGCGCCCGGCTGGAAGAAGAAATCCGGATTGGGGTGCCAATGCTCCATGCCATGACCCATGACATGGCAGGTGCCGCTGGTGATCTTGCCAAGCTTCCCCTCATCGATCAGCTCACGCACCAGCTGGTGCGCGCCGCCGAGGAAGGTGTCGGGCGCCGAGCCGATGCGCAGCCCCTTCTTTTCAGCCCGCGCCTTGAGGTCCTGGCCCTCTTCGAGCGAGAGCACGAACGGCTTTTCCGAATAGACGTGCTTGCCGGCATCGAGCACGCGTTTCGACACCTCGTAATGCACCGCCGGTATCGTCAGGTTGACGATGATGTCGATGTCGTCGGCCTTGAGCAGATCCTCGACGGTCTCGGCGCGCAGCTTGAACTCCTTCGCCCGCGCCCTGGCCGTGTCCATGTTGATGTCGGCGCAAGCGCGCATCTCGATGCCGCGAAACAGCGGCGCCAGCGAGAAATACGCCTTCGAGATGTTGCCGCAGCCGATGACGCCAATACCCAGTTTCTTTGCCATGATGATTGTTCCTAGTAAGCCTTGACGGATTCGATCGAGCGGCTGGCGAAGCGCTCGATGTCGTTGGGGTTGTCCTGTTCCATGACAAAGTATTTTGCCGCGCTCCTGGCCCGCAACACCTTGATCAGCTTGGCCCAGTCGATCGTACCGTGGCCGACGTCCGACCAGCCGTCCTCGTCCAGCCCTTCGCCCGGCCTGGCGATATCCTTGACGTGCACGGCGACGATGCGCTTGCCGTGCTTTTCGATCCAGGGCAGCGGATCGGCGCCGCCGCGCACCACCCAGGCAAGGTCCATCTCCCAGCCGATATCGGGAGCGGAAGACAGGATGTGATCCTGCGGCACCGAACCGTCGGCGAGGGCCTTGAACTCGAAATCATGGTTGTGCCAGGCAAAGCCGTAGCCGGCCTGCGAGGCGAGGTCGCCGACCTTGGCCAGGCGCTCGCCAAAGCCGCGCCAGCCGGCGGCGTCGGACGGCCTGTCCTCGGCCATCAGATAGGGGCAGATCAGAAGCTTGATGCCGAGCGCTTCGGCCGTTTTGCGCACGCCGTCGAAATCCTTCTCCAGCGCATCGATGGAGAAATGCCCGGTCGGCATCGAAAGCCCGTTCTTGTCGAGTTCCGCGCGGAAGGCCTTGGGATTTTCATAGACGCCACCGAAGCCTTCGACTTGCGTGTAGCCGAGCTTGCCGAGCATCGCGAGCACGCCCTCCCAGGGTTGAAAATTGCGGGCGCTGTAAAGTTGGAATGACCAGTTCATCGTCTCTGTCCGTTCTGCTTGGTAGGGAGGGTTCTTAGGAGGGCTTGGGGGCTATAGGCGGTTGCCGGATGGGGTGTCGAACAGCGAGGCGCGGGCCGGGTCAAAGCCGATCCGGATTGGATCGCCGGTGCGCAGCGTCTTTTCCGCCTCGACGCGGAAGGAAAAATTGCGGCCGCCGAGCTTGGTCCACACCAGCGTGTCCGAGCCCATCGGCTCGACGATCTCGACGGCTGACTCGGCGGTGAACGGCATGGCCTTGGCCGCATCTCCAAAGGCGACGTGCTCGGGCCTGATGCCGAACACACAGGGCTTGCCCGCGCTACCGCGATCCTTGTCGAACTCATAGCGGTCGAGCGGTATCGAAACCCCGTCGGCGGTGAACGCCGCGGCATCGCCGGCTGCCAGTTGACCCTCGACGAAATTCATCGCCGGCGAACCGAGGAATCCGGCGACAAAGCGATTGACCGGACGGTTGTAGATT
This sequence comes from Mesorhizobium sp. B2-4-19, assembly GCF_006441315.1. Lineage (NCBI taxonomy): Bacteria > Pseudomonadati > Pseudomonadota > Alphaproteobacteria > Hyphomicrobiales > Phyllobacteriaceae > Mesorhizobium > Mesorhizobium sp. B2-4-19. The sequence continues at coordinate 189,001 of NZ_VFUV01000008.1, forward strand.
GTTTGCGGCGCGTCGAGCTGTTGGATGACGCCGCCCTTCATCACCGCGATCCGGTCCGCGAGCGTCATCGCCTCGATCTGGTCGTGGGTGACGTAGATCATGGTGTTCTGCAATCTGCGATGCAGCAGCTTGATCTCGACGCGCAATTCGGATCGCAGCTTGGCGTCAAGATTGGACAGCGGTTCGTCGAACAGGAACACGTCGACATCGCGCACCAGCGCCCGCCCGATCGCCACGCGCTGCCGCTGGCCGCCGGACAGTGCGGAGGGCTTGCGTTGCAGCAGCGGTTCGATCTGTAGGATCTCCGCGGCGCGCGCGATGCGCTTGGCGATTTCGTCCTTGGGCAGGCCCGCGACGCGCAGGCCGAAGGACAGGTTCTTCTCCACCGTCATCTGCGGATAGAGCGCATAGGACTGGAATACCATGCCGATGCCGCGATCCTTGGGCTCTTCCCAGGTGACGTTCTTGCCCTTGATGAAGATGCGGCCCTTCGAAATGTCGAGCAGCCCGGCAATGCAGTTGAGCAAGGTCGACTTGCCACAGCCGGAGGGCCCCAGGAGCACGATGAACTCGCCCTCGGCGATATCGAGATTGAGTGTCTGCAGGACCGACACCGCACCATAGTTCAGCGACAGGTTCTGGATCGATACGCTGGGGTTCGCGATTTCAGCCATCATCACCCTTTCACCGCGCCGGCAGCGATGCCACGCACAAAAAGCCTGCCGGAAATGAAATAGATAACGAGCGGAACCAGCCCGGTCAGGATGGTCGCCGCCATATTGACGTTGTATTCCTTCACGCCCTGCACGGAGTTGACGATGTTGTTGAGCTGAACCGTCATCGGATAGGTGTCGGGACGCGTGTAGACGACGCCGAACAGGAAGTCGTTCCAGATGCCTGTCACCTGCAGGATGACGGCGACGACGAAGATCGGCAGCGACATCGGCAGCATGATGCGCAGATAGATGCCCCAGAAGCCGGCGCCGTCGACACGCGCCGCCCGGAACAATTCCTCCGGCATGGAGGTGAAATAGTTGCGGAACAGCAGTGTCAGGATCGGCATGCCGAAAATGGAATGGACGATCACCAGGCCGCTCAGGCTGCCATAGAGGCCGATCTCGCGCAGGATGATGACGATCGGGTAGATCATCACCTGATAGGGGATGAAGGCACCGACGATTAGGATGATGAAGAACGTGTCGGCGCCCTTGAAGCGCCAGTTGGCCAGCGCATAGCCGTTTACGGAGGCGATCGCGATCGACAGGATCACCGAAGGTACGGTGATACGAACGGAGTTCCAGAAGCCGCGCGAAAGTCCGTCGCAATTAAGGCCGGTGCAGGCCGTCGACCATGCCTTGACCCAGGGCTCGAAAGTGATCTCGAGCGGGGGCGAGAAGATGTTGCCGAGGCGGATTTCCGGCATGCCCTTGAGCGAGGTGACGATCATCACATAGAGCGGCAGGAGGTAGTAGAGCGCCGCCACGATGAGCGTGCCGTAGAGGAAGATGTTGCGGCGCGAGAAGATGTGACGCGGCTTCGGTCCGCTCGGTCCCGAGGCATCGGCTTGGACGGCCCCGGACGGCGCGGACAGGGAAACGGCTTGGTCAGACACGCTTCCTGCCTCCGAATTCGAGATAGGCCCACGGCACGATGACGATCATCACCGAGAGCAGCATCATGGTCGAGGCTGCGAAACCCTGGCCGAGATTCTGGGCGAAGAACATGTAGTCGTAGACATACTTTGCCGGCACTTCGGAGGCGATGCCCGGTCCGCCGCTGGTCTGGGCGACGACAAGGTCGTAGACCTTGACGATGCCGGACGCGATGATGACCAGCGTGGTGATGAAGACCGGCCGCATCATCGGAATGATGATGAACAGATAGGTCTTCCACATCGGAATCCCGTCCACCCGCGCGGCCTTCCAAATATCCTCGTCTATGCCGCGCAGGCCGGCCAGCATCAGGCACATGATCAGCCCGGTGCCCTGCCAGAGCGCGGCGATCGATATGCCGTAGATGACGATGCTGGAATTGTAGAGCGGATCGAAAGCGAAGCTCGTCCAGCCAAGGTTTCGTATCACGCCCTGGATGCCGAAATCAGGATTGAGCAACCATTGCCAGACAAGGCCGGTGACGATGAAGGAAAGCGCGAAGGGATAGAGAAAGATCGTGCGGAACGTATCCTCGAAACGGATCTTCTGGTCGAGCAGGGCAGCGAGGACGAAACCGATCACCAGCGAGAAAACCAGCGAGATCACGCCGTAGATCAGCAGGTTCTCGATCGAGATCAGCCAGCGCGGGGTCGCCCACAACCGGTAATACTGGTCGAGGCCGACGAAATTCAGCCGCGGCAACAGCTTCGAATTGGTGAAGGAATAGAGCACCGTCCACGCCGTGCCGCCGACGAAAACCACCAGCGCGGTGAGGATCATGGGGATCGACGCGACCTTCGCATTGAGATTGCGAAACAGTCGGCTCGGGCGTTCGCTCTTGCTCATCGGTGCAGCCATGCTGGATCGGGTAAGAGCCCGCCCTCCCGGCCTGGAGTTAACCGGACCGGGAGGAAAGGGAGTTGCCGGCGGTATCAGTCCGCCGTGGCGATGATGTCGGCGAAGCGCTTCTGCGCCTCTTCCACGGTCATCTCGGGCTTGGCGAAGAACTCGGAGAACAGGTCCTCCTTCTGCTTCTGGCTGTCTTGCGAAAGCAGCTGATCGGTCCATGGGATCACGGCACCCTTGGCCAGGATGGCGAGACCCTTCTTCATGCAGTCATTGGCGGCGTTAAGGTCGACGTCGCCACGCACCGGCAGCGAGCCCTTCTTGAGATTGAAGGCGACCTGGGTCTTGGGATCGAGCAAGGTTTCGGCCAGGACTTCCTGCGCCTTTGACTTGTCGGCATCCTTGAGCACCGGGAAATAGAAGGCATCACCACCCGTGGCGATGACCTCGTTCAGGCCAAGGCCGGGAAGACAGGTATAGTCCTTGCCGGCGGTCTTGCCGGCAACCTGGAACTCGCCCTGCGCCCAGTCACCCATGATCTGGCCGCCGGCCTTGCCGGTGATGACCATGTTGGTGGCCTGGTTCCAGTCCTGCACATTGGTGTTCTTGGCCATCTTGCGCGCATCATCGGCCGCCTTGAACACCTTGGCGACTTCGGGGCCGGCTGCGAACTTGGCGTCCTTGTCCTTGTAGACCTTGAGGAAGGTGTCAGTGCCGCCGACCGCTGCAAGCAGCACGTCGAAGGCGCCGGACGATTGCCAGGCCTGCCCGCCCACCGCCAGCGGCACGATGCCTGCCTTCTCGAGCGCCGGGGCGGCGGCCACATACTCATTCCAGTCCTTTGGCACCGGCACGCCGGCCTTCTGGAAGGCCTCGTTCGAGAGCCACAGCCACTGCCAGGAGTGGATGTTGACGGGCACGCAATAAATCTTGCCGCCGATGGTGCAGCTGTCTAGCAGGCTCTTCGGCCGCACGACCTCTGTCCACTTGCCCTTGGTGGCGACATCGGTCAGGTCGCGCATCAGGCCGGCCTGCACCAGTTCTTCCGCTTGCCGGCCGTGATTGAACTGGGTGGCGCCCATCGGGTCGCCGCCGGTGATCCGGCTGATCATGATCGGCCGTGCCGTTCCGCCGGAGCCGGCAATGGCGCCGTCGACCCAGTGGTTGCCGGTGGCGTCGAATGCCTTGGCGAGTTCCGCGACCGCCGCCGCCTCGCCGCCGGAAGTCCACCAATGAGTGACTTCCAGGTCCGTCGCGGCGGCCGGGCCGGCGAACTGTAGCGCGGCCGTGGCCGCCAGGGCAGCGGTCAAAAGTTTGTATCGCATTTCGGTTCCTCCCAGAATCTGAAACGTTACAGATTTTCGATACGGCAATTGCGTGAATGGCGCAACCCCAGGCGCGGAGACCGTTCGATATTTTTTCGAGTCACGAATAAAATCTGTCGAGCTTGTCGTTGTGCGCCGCAATATGAGCAATTGCAGTGCAAAATAAGAAAAGGTCCGTGAAAGCCGGCAAAGAGCGTCGCCAGCACGGCGTTTCGCTCTGGATTTTCAAGGGAATTCGCGACTCCATGCCGTCCTGCGAATTCGGCCGCCAGAGGAGTGCGATTGGCAATCTGTAACGTTTCAGTATATTGACGGATTGCCGGGCTTGAAATCATGCAGCGCCGCAAATCACGGCGATTGCCGACCCGGCCTGCGGCTGCTATGCGCCTGATGGGCGGGACGAATGGACAGACGGCATACGGAAAAGAACGAGGAAGCGTCGGCGCAGGAGCGGCCAACGCTGAAGACGCTTGCCTTCATGACCGGGCTCGGCGTCACCACCGTGTCGCGCGCCTTGAAGGATGCCCCTGAGATCGGCGCCGAAACCAGGCGCCGCGTCCAGCTCGTCGCCAAGCAGATCGGCTACCGCCCGAACCGCGCCGGCGTCAGGCTCAGAACCGGTAAGACCAATGTCATCAGCCTCGTGCTCAACACCGAGCAGGAGATCATGAGTTTCGTCTCCGACATCATCTACGGCGTCTCGGAAGTCATTGCCGACACGCCCTACCATCTGATCGTCACACCCTATTCGCGCTCGCAGGATCCGCTCGACCCGATACGCTACCTGGTCGAGACCGGCTCGGCCGACGGCGTCATCATTTCACGCACGCAGCCGAACGATCCCCGGGCCCGCTACATGCTGGAGCGCGGCATTCCGTTTGCCACGCATGGTCGCACCGAGATGGGGCTGGTCCACCCCTATCATGATTTCGACAATCACGCCTTCGCGGTCGAGGCCGTACGGCGCCTTGCGAGCATGGGACGCCGCAAGCTTGCTTTGCTGACGCCACCCGTCGGACTGACCTATTACGGCCATACGGTAAACGGCTTCGCCGATGCGCTGAGCGAGGTTGGCGCCAGCGAGATCCCGTTCAGCACCGTATCGATCGACCATTCGATCGAACAGATCAGGACGAGGACCGCGCAGTTGATGCGCCGCGACATCAGGCCGGACGGCTTTGTCAGCAGCGCCGCCGCCGCCACCCTTGCGCTCGTCGCCGGCATCGAGGATGCCGGCCTCAAGCTTGGCCGCGACGTCGACATCGTCTCCAAGCAGTCATCGGACCTTCTGCATCTGTTCCGGCCCGAACTGCTGATCGTCAACGAGAACTTCCGGCTGGCGGGCTCCGAACTCGCCCGCTCCGTGCTCGGCTGGATCGGCGGCGCGGCACCCGGCTCCCTGCAAAGTCTCAGCGTGCCGGGCGAGGTCCTGGCCTACAATCGCTCCCCGGACTAACCGGCAGCGCCACTGCCCCACGGACCGTGGAAGGCACCCTGCTCGCCGATGCGTTCGAAGCCATGCGCGCCGAAGAAGTCACGCTGCGCCTGGATCAGGTTCGAGGTGCCGCGGCCCTGGCGATAGCTATCGAAATAGGCAAGTGCGGAAGACAGCGCCGGCACCGGCACGCCGGCCTCGGAAGCCTTCGCCACGATACGCCGCAGCGACGGATGCGCTTCCTGCATCAAGCTGATGAAAGCCGGCGCCATCAGGAGATTGGTCGAAGCGCCGCCGCTGCTGAAGGCCTCGGCCATCGTATCCAGCATCTGCGAGCGGATGATGCAGCCAGCGCGCCATATCCTGGCGATGGTCGGCATCGGCAGGTTCCAGTTGAACTCCTTCGAGGCGCCGCTCATCACTGCGAAACCCTGCGCATAAGCCGCGATCTTGCCGGCGAATAGCGCCAGTTCGAGATCTTTCAGCAGCGCATCCCTGTCGCCGGAAATCTTCGATACCCCGATGTTGCCATAGGCTTTCTCGGCCGCCAGCCGCTCGTCCTTGATCGACGACAGCACGCGTGCCGCCACGGCCGCCTCGATCGCGGTCGCCGGAATGCCGAGTTGCTGCGCCTCGATGACCGACCATTTGCCGGTGCCCTTCTGGCCGGCGCGGTCGAGGATGATGTCGACCACCGGCTTGCCGGTCTTGGGATCGTCGGCGGCGAGCACCTTGGCGGTGATCTCGATCAGGTAGGAGTTCAGCCGGCCCTTGTTCCAGTTGGAGAACACCGCGCCGATGTCCTTCGGTCCCATGCCCAGGCCATCGCGCAGAATGCCGTAGATTTCAGCGATCATCTGCATGTCGGCATATTCGATACCGTTGTGGATGGTCTTGACGAAGTGGCCGGCGCCATCGGTGCCGAGCCAGGCGGCACAGGGTTCGTCCTTGAACTTGGCGGAGATGGCGGTCAGCACCTTTTCGACCCGCTTCCATGAATCCTCCGTGCCGCCGACCATGATCGACGGGCCATGGCGCGCGCCCTCCTCGCCGCCGGACACGCCCATGCCGATGAAGGTCAGGCCCGAGCCGGACAGTTCGGAGAAGCGCCGCATCGTATCGCGGAAATTGGCGTTGCCGGCATCGATGACGATGTCATTGTCGGACAGCACGCCGCGCAAGGCTTCGATCTGTTCATCGACCGGCTTGCCGGCCAGCACCATGATGATGATCGGGCGCGGCGGCCGGATCGCGGCGGCAAGTTCTTCCAGGCTGTAGCAGGGCACAACCATGTTCTTCAGCGCGCCGGCATTCTCAACGAAGGCGTCGGTGCGTGCCCGGGTGCGGTTGAAAACGGCAATGCGGTGCCCGTGCTCGGCGATGTTCAGCGCCAGGTTGGAGCCCATCGTACCAAGGCCGATCAGGCCGATTTCGGCTTTTTCCATCGTTTCTTCCCTGCTTTCGGATCTTGTTGGTTGGAGCCCGCGATTTTGCCGGATGCCCGTTCGTCCCGGGATGATTGACGGGCCTTTCGGGCCGCGTCAACCGCCTCGCCGAATTGTGTTGCGGTTGCACAATGCAGGCCGTTCGACAACGATCACATCTGTCGGCTACGGCCGGACGTCCACAGGCGCTTCGATCTTCACCATCTTGAAATCCGAGACCAGGATGTCGATGCGCACCGTCCAGCGCCCGGGAACCGGAATGACGAGGTTGTCGACACGCCAGCTGCCGTCGCCGGGCTTGGTCGCCGCGCGCCTCAGCGGCTCGATGCCGGAATCGGGTTTCGACAGCACCAGCGTCACCTCCTTGGCGTCGAGTGGCCCGAAATCGCCTGTCATGATGATCATCGAGGCGGCGACAGGCCCGGCATGGCCTGGCGTGATGCTGAGATCGGCCATCGCCTCCAGTGCGTGAATGTGGACCGAGACCGGCTGCGCCGCCGCGATCGCCAGCGCCCGTGGGGGCGGCGTGAAGCGCCAGCCCGCGGCAACGCCGAAGATCGCCAGCACGATCAGCATTTCGACGCTGATCGATCGGGTGAGCCTGCGCTGCACCTCCGTAGCGCCCGCCTCGGCGGAAGCGGTGAGTTTCCAGCGATTGACCGCGGCCAGCGTGAACAGGAAGACCAGCAGCGCCAGCTTGACCAGCAGTAGCCGGCCATAGGCGGTGCCGGCCAGTGCCGAGGGCGTCTGCACCTGAATGACCGCAAGCACGATGCCGGCCGCGGCAAGCATGGCCACCACAGGCAGGATCGCGCGGGAGAAGCGGCGCAGGAACGCGACGGCGCCAGCCGTCTGGCGCTTCAGCGCGAGAGCGAGCGGCACCAGCGCGCCGCCCCAGAAGGCAATGCCGATACCGTGCATGAACACCAGCGGCCGCGTCAGCCATTGCGGCTCGGTCGCGCTGGCGTGGCCGCTGGCGGCAAGCGCGACGCCGACGCCAAGGAGGCCGGCGAGCGCCAATGGACTGGCGAGTACACGCGGTCCGGCCAACGAAAGCAAACCCAGCCCCAGCGCAGCCAGGGCGGCCAGCACCGTCCAGCCGAAGGAGGTGCCGAGCCCGGTCCGCCAGATCACCGGCTGCGCCAGATGGGAGAGCGGCGCTCCGAGCGCATCGAGCCCCTGAAATCCGAGCGACAGGGGTGCCGCCACCAGGCCGCACAGGATCGCGGCCGTGACAAAACGCTGGCCGGCGCGTCCGTTGCCCGCCAGCCAGGCAAGGGCGAAAGCGCCGCCGACACCGAGGAAAAGACCGATGTAAAGAAAGACCTTGCCGATCCAGATCGCCGACCGCGACGGCCAGTCGACCGCTTCGGACACGGCGGGCGGTTCGCTTGGTGCGCCGATCGAAAACAGCAGCGAGCCGCCGACCGGATGGCCGTCGGCGGAAATGACGCGCCAGCTCAGCACATGCGTGCCGGATTTAAGCGCCTGTGGATTGTCGATCTCGAGCGTCTGGTCGGTGAGGCGGAAGGATGTCAGCGCAACCGGCGTGCCGTCTGGCTTCACCAGCGTCAGCACCAGGGGCGAAACCGGTTCGCTGAAGGTCAGTGAGAACTGCGCCGGAGCCTGCGCCAGCACTGCGCCGTCGGCCGGGTCGGTCTTGATCAGCGCGGCATGGGCAAAGGCCTGGCTGGTCGAGGCCATGACGATAAGCGCCATGAGCAAGCCCAGCAGTCCGCCGGCAATCCGGCCGACGCGCTTGCTATTGGTATCGACCATCCGGGAAGATGTTGCGGTCATGCCAGGCCACGGGGCTGCGGCGCGCTCCGGCAAGCAGAGCGCGCCAGGGGAGAAATTATTTCTTCGGTGTGAGCTTGATGCCGGGCGCCGGGGTCTCCAGCGCGTCTTCATCCTGCCCTGCCGCCGGGATCTCGATCCAGCGGTCGACGGCATCGCCGCATTCCTGCACCACCGGGAAATAGAGCTTCTGGCCGACGGGCAGATCCGCCGTCAGCGTGGCGCGGAAGGTGAACTCGTCGTAGAATTCATCCGGCAGATTGCCGCCACTCCAGTCGACTTCCTTGACGCCGTCGGTCACCGCCTGGCCATAGAGCTGATAGGATTTTTCATATTTGCCCTTCTTGGTCTGCAGCGTCCAGCCGGGTTTCGGCATCGGCTTCACCGCGATCACCCCTTCCGGGATCTGCACGCGCACGGCGGTCGTCGCCTTGCCGTCGCAACCATGCGGCACCCGCAGCACTGCCTTGTAAGTCGAGCCGACCGCCGCTTCCTGGGTTTCGAGCGTGATATGCGCGAAGGCGGCATTTGTCCCCAAAGCCAGAATCGCTCCGGCCGCCAAAAGATACTTGTTCATGATGGTCCCTCTAGAATTCTGATCGGTACGACGGCCGGTTCAGTCGTTGTCTTCTTGAGGCGCCGCGCTGCCAATGGCCTGCACGGCGAATTTGATCGTCACCGTCCCGGCCTTTTCGAAGGTCAGCGTGGCGGCGAACATCTCGCCTTGCTTGGGTGGCTGCTTCAAATCCATGAACATCACATGATAGCTGCCGGGACCCAAAACGACCTTGCCGCCGGCTGGAATCTCCAGGCCGCCGACAACGGGCCGCATGGTCATGACGCCGTCCTTGACGCCCATCTCATGCAGTTCGGCCTTGCCCGAGATATCGGACGAAATTGACAGCAGCCGGTCCGGCGCGCTGCCGTTGTTTGTAATGGTGAAATAGCCGCCGGCCACCTTGGCGCCGGCCGGCGTGGCGCGTGACCAGGGATGGCCGATCTCGATATCGCCGACCTTGAACTCATGCGCTAGGACGGATTGAGCGCCGGCGAGCATGACCGCCAAGGCCAGCGCGGCTATGCCGAGACGCTCCTGGACGTGGGACAGAATGCGGCTGAACAGATTGCCCGCCGCTATGGGGGAAGAATGGGACATGGTTGCTCCATGAAGTGATGATCGCGCCGTCGCCGGTCGCGAGCCGTTTGGTCGTTGGATGGGTGCGCCCGCGAAAGGTTCCGCCGGGCAAAAATTCAGGCCGCCAGCGGCGGCGCACGCGGGTTCGACGGCGAGCGCTCGCGCGCGAAGTCGAGGTGAATGCTCGCCGGAAAAACGAAGGCGACCGCTTCGAATGTAAGGCTGGCCAGGGCCAGCCCGGCGTCGGGCGGCGGCGCAAAGGCGGATGAAAACATGCTGCAGCCAAGCGTGCAGCAGGCCGGCAGATGGGACGGGTGCTGGTCCCCGCCGGGAAGCTGGGTGGCACCGTCGTGGGTACAGATGACATTGCCGAAGGCGTCGAGCTGCGCGGCATTCGGCCCGGTTACGAAGGCGAACGCGCCGAGCGTCGACTGAAGCAGCAGCAGGCAGGCCGCGACAAGCGCGGTCGGCATGCTCCAGCGTCTCCCCCGGCGGTTCAAGCCATCTGCCTCTTCAAGCAACTCCTGGAAGGATACCTATCATGGCAGCGGCAGGTCGAAAATCGCCAATTCGATGCTGCGGCAACGCGGCGCGATCAGGATTTCTGCAAGGGGATGGAGGTCAGCAGCGTCTGGCGCGCCGACTTCAGGTGCTTGCGGCAGGCGGCGTCGACCTTGCCGAGGTCGCGCGATTTGAGCGCCTCGATATAGGCAAGGTGCTCGCCGACCGCGACTTCGTTGCGCTCGCGCTCCTGCGCCTTGTTCCACTGGTAGTGGTAATGGAAGATCATGGCGATGACGTCGTAGAAATCGACGATGAAACGGTTGTGCGAGGCCCGGTGGATGAGCCGGTGGAAGCGCTCGTCCAGCTCGGAAAACGCGTTGAAGCGCGTGGCGATCTCTCGTGCCAGCAGACGATGTTCGTCCTCCAGGCGGTCGAGATCGGCCCAGACCGGGCTGTCCTGCGGCAGGGCGGCGAAGGCAGCCGCCGAGCGCAGTTCGAACATCTCGCGGATCTCGGTCAGTTCGAGCGCGAAAGCCCGCGTAAAGCCCTTCAGCACCCAATGGCTGTTGCGGCGCTTCTCGATCAGGCCGAAGCGCGAGAAGCGGATCAGGAACTCGCGCACGCTGGTGGTGCCGACGCCGATCTCGCGCGCCAGTTCAAGCTCGTTGATCTGCATGCCGGCCTCGGCGCCACCGGCGAGCAGGCGCCGCATGAACGACCGCTCGATGATTTCGGCCAGTGTGTCTGTCTCTTCCTCGGGGAAAAAATCGTCGGGTCGCGGATCGCGCAGCACTGTCTTGGCACGCTTGTTCCAGGCGATCAGCCCGGTCTCCTCCATGCGCGCCAGGATGCTGCGCACGGTCGTGCGGCTGACGCCGAGCAGCATGCCCAGTTCCGGTTCCGACGGCAGGCTGCGCGTTTCGTCGAGCAGCCTGAGGCACCTGTTATAGGCGTCCTTGTAGACGTTGTTGCTCTTGGACATCCCCAGACCCATTCATGCCGGCGCTTGCGGCGGCCGGCTTGAAGCGCAATATGACGTTCTCATGACCCTGAAAAGCAGGAATTGCTTTCGCCAGGGCGCGGTCCATTGTTTGCAGCGCCGCCGCCAGCCAGAGGCGTGCGGAACGCCTGCGAAAAAACAATTGACGCAAAACTGTTTTTTCACGATAAAAGACATTAACTCTTAACAAGCGCGTGTCAATCCGCGCATCCCAGGATCACCCAGGAAACCGCCCGTGAACGTCTCGAACACCATTCTTCTGTCCCCCGCCGACAATGTCGCCGTTGCCAATGGCCGCATCGAGATCGGCACGGCTCTGCCGGGCGGCGCACTTGCCACCGCCGTCATCGAGCCCGGCCACAAGGTAGCGATCAAGCCGATCGCCGCCGGCGAGGCCGTGGTCAAATACGCCCAGGCGATCGGCCGCGCCACGCAGGACATCGCACCGGGCGAGCATGTCCATTCGCACAATCTGGTGTTCGAGGCCGGCCGCCTGCCGGTGGTGCCGCCGAGCGAGGCCGAGCATGCGACAGCGGCCGACCGCGCCCGCACCTTCATGGGGTATCGCCGCGCCGATGGCCGCGCCGGCACGCGCAACTTCATCGGCATCATCGCCAGCGTCAATTGCTCGGCCACGGTCTGCCATTCCATCGCCGACACAGCCAACCGGACCTTGCTGCCGAAATATCCCGGCATCGACGGTTTCGTGCCGATCGTCCACGGTCAGGGCTGCGGCATGAGCGGCACTGGCGACGGCATGATGGTGCTGCACCGCACGCTTGCCGGCTATTCCCGCCACCCGAATTTCGGCGGCGTGCTGATGGTCGGCCTGGGATGCGAGGTCAACCAGCTCACCCTCTATGGCCAGAAGGGTATCGCCGCGGGAAAACGCCATTTCAACATCCAGGACGCAGGCGGGTCGCGCAAATCGGTGGAGAAGGCGATGGCCGTGCTGGCCGAGATCGCCGAGGAAGTCGGTCAGTTGAAGCGCGAGCCGATCCCGGTCAGCGAGATCGTCGTCGGTCTGCAATGCGGCGGCTCCGACGGCATGTCGGGCATCACCGCCAATCCGGCGCTGGGGGCGGCCGTCGACATTCTGGCCGGCGTCGGCGGCATCGGCATCCTCTCCGAGACCACGGAAATCTACGGCGCCGAGCATCTGCTCGCCTACCGCGCGGCGACGCCCGAGATCGCCAAGAAGCTCGATGGCTATGTGAAGTGGTGGGAAGATCACGTCGCCAAGCATGGCGCCTCGATCGACAACAACCCCTCGCCCGGCAACAAGCGCGGCGGCCTCACCACCATCCTGGAAAAGTCGCTCGGCGCGGTCGCCAAGGGCGGCCAGACGCCGCTCAACGGCGTGTTCGGCTATGCCGAGAAGGTCACCGGCAGCGGACTGGTGTTCATGGACACGCCCGGCTACGACCCGGTCTCGGCCACCGGCCAGGTCGCGGGCGGCGCCAACGTCATTGTGTTCACCACCGGCCGAGGCTCCTGCTTCGGCTGCCGACCGACACCGTCGATCAAGGTGGCCACCAACTCGACCATGTATCACCAGATGGAAGAGGACATGGACGTCAATTGCGGCGTCATCGCCTCGGGCGAAAAGACCATCGCCGGCATGGGCCGCGAGATTTTCGAACTCATCGTCGAGACGGCTTCCGGCCGCAAGACCAAGAGCGAGGATTTCGGCTATGGCGACAACGAGTTCGTGCCCTGGCATCTCGGCGCGACGCTCTGAATTCAAACGCATATGTGGTAGAACTGCCGGGCTGGACAGCGGCCGGCAACGGGGAGGGTTTGCATGGAAAAACGCCGCATCGGCAGGACGGCGCTCGAAGTCACCGAAGTCAGCTTCGGCGGCGCCGCGATCGGCGGCCTTTACCGCGCCTGTTCACGCGAGGCGGCGATGGAGACGCTGCAAGGCGCCTGGGAGGCGGGCCTGCGCTATTTCGACACCGCGCCCTTCTATGGGTTCGGCCTGTCGGAACGCCGCTTCGGCGACTTCCTGCGCTACAAGCCGCGCGATTCCTATGTGCTGTCCACCAAGGTCGGCCGCCTGTTCCGCCCGGTGCCTGAAGACCAGGTGCCCGACCACTCCTATGTCGATCCGCTGCCCTTCGCGCTCGATTACGACTATTCCTATGACGGCATCATGCGGTCGGTCGACTTCAGCTATGCGCGGCTTGGGCTGAACAAGATCGATATCCTGTATGTGCACGACATCGGCGCCTACACGCATGGCATCGAGAAGACCAAGCTGCACTTTCGCCAACTCATGGATGGCGGGCTCAAGGCACTCGAGGAGTTGAAGCGATCCGGCACGATTTCCGCCTATGGTCTCGGCGTCAACGAAGTCCAGATCTGCCTCGACGTGATGCGCCGGGCGCCGCTCGACTGCATCCTGCTCGCCAGCCGCTATTCCTTGCTCGACCGCAGCGCCGAAGCCGAACTGCTGCCGCTGTGCCGGGCGCAGCGGACGTCGCTGGTGATCGGCGGCGTCTTCAACTCCGGCATATTGGCGACCGGGCCGGTGCAAGGCGCGCATTTCGACTACCAGCCCGCCAGCCGCGCCATGCTCGATCGGGTCGACGCGATGGAGAAGATCGCCGGCGAAGGCGGTTACCCGCTGGCCGCCGCCGCCTTCCAGTTTCCCCTGCACGAGCCGATGGTCGCCACCGTGCTGACCGGCACCGCCAAACTGGCAAACCTGACACGTAACCTCGAGCTGCTCGACATCAACGTGGCGGGGACGGAATACGCCAAATATCGTCCCTACACGGTGGTGCAGAGCGTCCACCAGCCTTGACGGGAGAGGCTCGGCTTCTCAAATGCGCGACCCCGCGGAAAGAATGAATGTTCCATATTGACTAACGCATGGAATTAACATTCCATGCGTTCACAAAACGGGAGCTTTCGGCTGCGTCCAGGGAGGAGCGGCGCGTGAATGTGTCCGTGCCTGACATGGGAATCAGGTGCGAAACACCGCTTGCATCGTCCAGATCGATGCACTATCAAAACAGCGTAAATGTTTTTTATTGATAAAGTTCTGTTTGGGCCACGCCTATCCGAACGGAGCTTCCGTAACGTTCACCGGGCGACTTAGGGAGGTATCCTATGAAATTCGTGACCAGCATTCTCAACCGCCGCGCCGTCATGGCCCTGGCAGCAGCGTCGATGCTCGCCGGCGTCATGCACTCAGCGCCGGTTTCGGCGGCGGACGTGACCATTCCGATCATCGTCAAGGACACCACGTCCTTCTACTGGCAGATCGTGCTCGCCGGCGCCCGCAAGGCCGGCAAGGATCTCGGCGTCAACGTGCCGGAACTCGGCGCCCAGGCTGAAACCGACGTCAACGGCCAGATCTCCATCCTCGAGAATGCCGTCGCCGGCAACCCGGCCGCCGTCGTCATCGCGCCGACCGAAGCCAAGGCGCTCGGCAAGCCGATCGACGAAGCAGCGGCCAAGGTCAAGGTCATCGGCATCGACTCCGGCGCCGACTCCAAGGCCTTCACCTCGTTCCTCACCACCGACAACGTCCAGGGCGGCCGCGTCGCCGCGGACGGTCTTGCGGCGGCCATCGGCGCGGCCAATGGCGGCAAGGTCGAAGGCAAGGTTGCCCTGATCACCGCACTGCCTGGCGCCGGCTCGCTCGAGCAGCGCGCCCAGGGCTTCAAGGAACAGCTCAAGGCCAAGTATCCCGGCCTCGAACTGATCGCCGACAAATATGCCGACGGCCAGGCCACCACCGGCCTCAACATCGCGACCGACCTGATCACCGCCAATCCGGACCTGAAGGGCATCTTCGCCTCCAACCTGATCATGGCGCAGGGCGTCGGCCAGGCGATCGCCGAGAACAAGCTTGCCGGCAAGGTCGGCCTGATCGGCTTCGACAGCGACGAGAAGCTGATCAAGTTCCTGAATGACGGCGTCATTTCCGGCCTCGTCGTCCAGGATCCCTACCGGATGGGCTATGACGGCATCAAGACCGCGCTCGCCGCTTCGAAGGGCGAGAAGGTCGAGGCCAATGTCGACACTGGCGCCAACCTTGTCACCAAGGCCAACATGAAGGATCCCAAGATCGACGCGCTGCTCAACCCGAAGCTCAACTAAGCAACGGTAGAGACGCAGGGTTTCCGGGGCCTCGTGCCCCGGAAACGACAGCGATGTCGTTTGGAAATAGGGCAACCTGGGCTAGGTTGCCCTGGCAGGCATTTCGAAGCCTGCCGCAGGCCCAGATCGTGAGGCCAATCTGGGGAAGCCAATCAGGGAGGATTGTCATGACATCGACGGCGCAAGACCTACACCCCGCCCCTGTGCTGGAGCCCGGCAGGACGATCCTCGAACTGCGCGGCCTCGAGAAGAAATATCCCGGCACCCATGCGCTGAAGCCGGTGACGCTGGCCTTCAAGTCGGGCGAAATCCACGCCATCGTCGGCGAGAATGGTGCCGGCAAATCCACTCTGATCAAGCTTCTGACCGGCGTCATGCCGCGCACCTCCGGCGATGTCATCTGGGAAGGCAATCCGGCGGCGCTGGCGACCCCGCATGAAGCGATGGCGCTCGGCATCAACGCCGTGCACCAGGAAGTCGTGCTCTGCCGTCATCTAACGGTCGCCGCCAACATGTTCCTCGGCGAGGAGAATTCGCGCTTCGGCATCCTGCAGCAGCGCGCCATGGTCAAGGAAGCGCAGAAGATCATCGACGATCTCGGCTTCGACCTGCCGGCGCATGTCATGCTCGGCGACCTCACCATCGGCCAGCAGCAACTGATCGCCGCCGCCCGCGCCACCGTGCGCGGCACCAAATTCCTGATCTTCGATGAGCCGACCGCCTACCTGACCCGCAAGGAGGCCGACCAGCTCTTCACCCTGATCCGTCGGCTGAAGTCCGAGGGCGTGACCATCATCTACATCAGCCATCGCATGGAGGAGGTCTTCGAGCTCGCCGATCGCGTCTCCGTGCTGCGCGACGGCACGCTGGTCGGCACCAGAAACATCGCCGAGACCAACGATGCCGAACTGGTCAAGCTGATGATCAACCGCTCGATCGAGCAGGTCTATCACAAGGAGCACTTCACGCCGGGTGCCGCGATCGTGGAGACCAGGAACCTGTCGGGCAAGGGCTTCGAAAATGTCTCGATGACCGTCCGCGCCGGCGAGATCGTCGGGCTCTACGGGCTGATCGGCGCCGGGCGCAGCGAATTCGTCACCACGCTCTACGGCCGCCATCGCAAATCGGCCGGCCAGATCCTGTGGGAAGGCAAGCCGGTTCAGGTCAATTCGGAGCACGATGCGATCAAGCTCGGCATGGCGCTGGCACCGGAAAGCCGCCGCGACCAGGGCCTTTGCCTCAATTTGCCGGTTGGCCTCAATCTCAACCTGCCGATCTACAAGCGCATCTCCAAAAACCTGTTGATCTCCGGCGCGCAGGAGAAGACCCAGGCCGACCGCCAGATCGCCGATCTCCGCATCAAGACGCCGACACGCCACGCGCTGGCCTCCAGCCTGTCGGGCGGCAACCAGCAGAAGATCGTCATCGGCAAATGGCTGGCTCATGGCGCCAAGCTGTTCATTTTCGACGAGCCGACAGTCGGCGTCGATGTCGGCACCAAGGCCGAAATCTATCGCCTGTTCGGCGCGCTCTTGTCGAAGGGCGCCGGCATCATCCTGATCTCGTCCTACCTGCCGGAAGTCTATGAGTTGGCCGACACGCTGCATGTGTTCCGCCGTGGCAAGCTGGTGGCGACACACGGATTCCGCACCGCCGATCACGAGGAAATTCTCACACAGGCGCTCGCCGAGAAACAAGAAAAGCTGGGAGGAAAGATATGAGCACCGAGGCGATTCCTGCCGAAAAACCCAAGCGCAATTACAACGCCCTGTTCGGGCTGACGCTGCTGGCGCTGCTGGTGCTGCTCTGGGTCATCCTGTCGCTGTCGACATCGAGCTTCGCCTCGGCCAACAACATCTCGAACCTTTTGCGTCAGGGTTCGATGATCGCCATCCTGGCGGTCGGCCAGACCTTCGTCATCATCACCGGCGGCATCGATCTGTCCGTCGGTGCTGTGGTCGGCTTTGCCACCGTCATTGCGGCGATGCTGATCAACGCCGGCATACCGGTCTTCCTCGCCATCGCGATCACGCTGCTGGTCGGCGTTGCCATCGGCCTGTTCCACGGCTTCGGCATCGTCAAGATGGGCCTGCCGCCCTTCATCATCACGCTGGCGACGCTGACCTCGCTGCGCGGCATCGGCCTTCTGATGACCAATGGCAACTCGATCTCCATCAACAATGACGCCTTCCAGGAATTTTCGCGCAACTCCTTCCTCGGCGTGCCCAATCTGTTCTGGATGGTGATCCTGGTCGGCATTCCGGCCTACATTTTCCTGCATCACAGCCGCTGGGGCCGCTACCTCTTCTCGGTCGGCTCGAACGCCGAGGCCTCGCGCCTCTCCGGCGTCAATGTCCAGCGCACCATCTACATGGCCTACACGCTGTCTGGCCTGTGCGCGGCTTTTGTCGGCGTGCTCCTGGCCTCGCGCATCGGCATCGGCAACCCGACCCAGGCCGAGGGCTGGGAACTGCAGGCGATCGCGTCCTCGGTCATCGGCGGCACCTCGCTGTTCGGTGCGGTCGGCTCGGTGCATGGCCCGCTGCTCGGCGCCTTCATTCTCGCCACCATCAACAACGGCGCCAACCTGCTCAACGTCAACGCTTTCTGGCAGCGCATCATCACTGGCGTGTTGATCATCGTCATCGTCTATTTCGACGGTCTGCGCCGCCGCAGCGGCAAGTGACCATTGCTGAAATCGATCTCCGGCCCGGCGTGAAGACGGGTCGGAAACCCAATCGGACTGAGACATGAAAGCCGTTATCTGCCGCTCACCCGGGGAACTCGTCCTGGAAGACCGCCCCGCGCCCGGCGCGCCCCCTGCCGGCTGGGCGCTGGTCGCGGTCAGCCATGTCGGCATCTGTGGCACCGACTACCACATTTTCGAGGGCAAGCACCCGTTCCTCGCCTACCCCCGCATCATGGGCCATGAAGTCTCCGGCAGCGTGATCGAGACCGGCGAGGGCGTCGATCTTGCCGTCGGCGAACCGGTCGTCATCAACCCTTACCTCTCCTGCGGCAAGTGCATCGCCTGCCGGCACGGCAAACCGAATTGCTGCGTCAAGATCGAGGTGTTGGGCGTCCATCGCGACGGCGCCATGTGCGAACGCATTCTTGTCCCGGCGCGGAATCTCTATCCGGCCAACGGCCTGTCGCTGGCCGACGCAGCCGCCGTCGAATTCCTGGCCATCGGCGCGCACGCGGTGCGTCGCGCCGGTGCCGATCCCGGCGCTCGCGCTCTGGTCATCGGCGCCGGCCCGATCGGGCTCGGCAACGCCATCTTCGCCCGCATTGCCGGGCTCGACGTGACGCTGCTCGACATGAGCAGTGAACGTCTCGCTTTTGCCGAAAACGAACTTGGTTTCAGGATCCTCGACGGCTCGCGCGGAGCGGTGTCGGATCTGGTCAAGGAAGCGACATCGGGCGAAGGCTTCGACGTGGTCTTCGACGCCACCGGCAACACCCGGTCGGTGCAGTCGGCCTTCGCCCATGTCGCGCATGGCGGCACACTGGTGCTGGTCAGCGTCGTCAAGGACGACATCGTCTTCTCCGACCCTGAATTCCACAAACGCGAAATGACGCTGGTCGGCAGCCGCAATGCACTGCGTGCCGATTTCGATCATGTCGCAGCCTCGATCCGCAACGGCGCCGTGCCCCTGGCCAAGCTCGTCACCCACCGCACGACGCTGGCCGATACGCCGAGCGATCTCGCCCGCTGGGCGCATGAGAAATCCGGGCTGATCAAGGCCGTGATCGAGATCGGATAGTCGGCAGGATTCGGCTCACAGCGCCGACAGTTTGAACTCGACCCGCTCCGCCGGAAAGCGCGACTCGGAGAACTGGATCGGCTGGCCGTCCGGCGTGATGTTGACGGCCACCGTGACCAGTACGATGGCGCCTGGCTGCAGATCGAGATCGGCAAGGTCAGCCGCGTCGGCGTGGCGCGCCGACAGCACGGTCGATTGCCTGAGATAATCGTCGATGCCGAAGCGGGCCAGCGACGCGGTGACCGAGCCAGTCTCAGCCATCGCCTGGTCGATACCGGCAAAGCGCCTGGCATCGAACCAGCCGGCAGCGCGTGACACTGGCCTTCCATCGGCTTCGCCACGTGTCTCCAACCGGATCACCTCGGCACCCTTGGCAAGGCCAAGCCCTTCGGCGACACGCTGGCTGGCCGGCTCGACCGACGAGGCAAGCAGCACGATGTGTCGTTCCGAAGCCTGTCCTTGCAAGCCGGTCGAAAAACGTGTGCGCGCGCCGATCGGATAGGACAGCCGCCTGCGCGACAAGACGAAGGTGCCCCGCCCCTGCTCGGCCCGCAGCACCCCTTCCTGCACGAGCGCCGATATGGCGCTGCGCACCGTGTGGCGATTGACGCCATAGCGCTCGGCCAGCGCCACCTCCGGCGGCAGCGCGGCATTCTCGGCGAAATCGCCGGCGGCGATCGCCTGCAGGATCCTGTCGGCGATCTGCCGCCACAGCGAGACGCCGCTGCGCCGTTCAATGCTGTCGGCTTCCTGTCGCCCGATCATGAATCGCCCCTGCCTTCCATCCCCTGTCATCCACCCGTCATGGACTCGCGCTAGGTAATATGTATAATTTGTATAGTTGTCTATATCAATAGACAAATTTAGCGAAGAGGAATGCTGCCGATGCGAGGACAGGAAGCCCGCGACCAGGCCGGACGCAAAGCCGCGATGGCGACCCTGGCGCAATCGAGCGGTGACGACATCGTCCGGCTCTGGAACGAAGCCGGCCTGCCGTCGCAGGCCGAGCTGCTGCGTGGCCCCGAGACCGGGCTGGTGACGTTGCGCGGTCGCATCGGCGGCGGCGGCGCACCGTTCAATGTCGGCGAGGCGACCGTCACCCGCGCCACGGTCCGGCTGCCGTCCGGACAGGTTGGCCATTGCTACGCGCTTGGCCGCGACAAGCAGAAGGCGAAGCTGGCGGCGATCGCCGATGCGCTCTGGCAGGACCCTGCCCGCCGCGCCGAGGTCGAGACCAGGCTGATCGCGCCTTTGAGGTCGGCGCTCGCCGCTGCCCAAGAAAAACGCCGCGCCGAGACAGCGGCAACGAAGGTGGATTTCTTCACCATGGTTCGCGGGGAAGACTGATGGATATCGCAGCGCAATCGATCGAGGGCGGTTTCGCCGACCCGGTGTTCAACGCACAGACCGTTTTCCGCGCGGTCATGGATGCGATGGCACGGCCGGGCAGCGTGCAGCCTTTGCCGGCCCTGGCCCGCCCGCCGGCGCCGCTCTCGGCAACCGCTGGCGCCGTGGCACTGGCGCTCTGCGACAACGACACGCCGCTCTGGCTCGACCCGGCCCTGCACGCCTCCGCTGCGATCGGCTCCTGGCTTGGTTTCCACACCGGCGCGCCACTGGCCAACACGCCTGCCGACGCGCATTTCGCCTTTGTCGCCACGCCGGCCGAAATGATGGCGCTCGACGGCTTTGCGCAGGGAACGCAGGATTATCCCGACAGGTCGACCACCCTGATCCTGCAGGTCAGCGACCTCGTTTCAGGCACTCCGTTGCTGCTGGAAGGTCCCGGCATCGAAATCAGCGCCATGGTCGCGCCGACGCAGATGCCGCGTCATTTCATCGAGCAGTGGAAGCAGAATATCCAGCGCTTTCCGCGTGGCGTCGACATCATCCTCGTCACCGCTGAAGGCATAGCCTGCCTGCCGCGCACGACGCGCATCAAGACGATGGAGGCTTGAAGATGTATGTCGCGGTAAAAGGCGGCGAAGCCGCAATCGCCAACGCCCACAGCCTGCTGGCCGATCGCCGGCGCGGCGACCGTTCGGTGCCGGCACTGCGCCTCGACCAGATCGTCGAACAGCTGGCGCTCGGCGTCGACCGGGTGATGAGCGAAGGCTCGCTCTATGACCGTGAACTGGCCGCGCTCGCCATCGTCCAGTCGCGCGGCGACATGATCGAGGCGATCTTCCTGGTGCGCGCCTATCGCACCACGCTGCCGCGCTTCGGCTACAGCAAGCCGATCGATACCGGCGCCATGCTGGTCGAACGGCGCGTCTCGGCGACCTACAAGGATCTGCCAGGCGGCCAGTTGCTCGGCCCGACCTTTGACTACACGCACCGGCTGCTCGACCCGGAACTTGCCGCCGGCGCCGATGTCGCCGAACCCTTGCGGCGCGAGACGGAAGCGCAGGCCATGCCACGCGTCTCGGCGATCCTCGCCCGTGAAGGCCTGATCGAACCGGATGGCGAGATGCCGCAGGACCATGTGCCCGGCGACATCACCCGCGAGCCACTGGAATTCCCGATGGCGCGCGACATCCGCCTGCAGGCGCTGTCGCGTGGCGACGAGGGTTTTCTCCTGGCGCTCGGCTATTCCACCCAGCGCGGCTATGCCCGCAACCATCCCTTCGTCGGCGAAATCCGCATCGGCGAGGTCGAACTGGAACTCGATGTCCCCGAACTGCCCTTCGCAGCACCGCTCGGCACGGTGCGGGTCACCGAGTGCCAGATGGTCAACCAGTTCAAGGGTTCGGCCAAGGCGCCTCCGCAGTTCACCCGCGGCTACGGCCTGGTCTTCGGCCAAAGCGAGCGCAAGGCGATGGCCATGGCGCTCTGCGACCGCGCCCTGCGCGCCTCCGAGCTCGGCGAGGACATCATCGCCGCCGCCCAGGACGAGGAATTCGTCATCTCGCATTCCGACAATGTCCAGGCGACCGGCTTCGTCGAGCACCTGAAGCTGCCGCACTATGTCGACTTCCAGGCCGAACTCGACCTCGTGCGCCGCATGCGCGCCGAATACGAGGCCCGAGAAAACCCCGCGAGGGTCGAAGAGAAGCGGGAGGCCGCGGAATGATCGAAGGCCTGTCCCACATGACCTTCATCGTTCGCGACCTCGAGCGGATGACAAGGATACTCGAGGGCGTCTTCGACGCACGCGAGGTCTATGCCAACGACGCCGAGCAGTTCTCGTTGTCACGCGAAAAATTCTTCCTGATCGGCGACATCTGGATCGCCATCATGAAAGGCGAGAAGCTTAACGAACGCAGCTACAACCACATTGCCTTCAAGATCGATGATGCCGATTTCGACCGCTACGCCGAGCGCATCGGCAAGCTAGGCCTCGACATGCGCCCGCCGCGCCCACGCGTCGAGGGCGAAGGCCGCTCGATCTATTTCTACGACGACGACAACCACATGTTCGAACTGCACACCGGCACGCTCACCGAGCGACTGGCGCGCTATGCCAAAGGACTTGAGGTCGCATCATGACCGACATCGCCACCTACAACTTCGCCTATCTCGACGAACAGACCAAAAGGATGATCCGCCGGGCGATCCTCAAGGGCATCGCCATCCCAGGCTATCAGGTGCCGTTCGCCTCGCGCGAAATGCCGATGCCCTATGGCTGGGGCACCGGCGGCGTCCAGGTCACCGCCTCGATCATCGGCCCAAATGACGTGCTGAAGGTCATCGACCAGGGCGCCGACGACACCACCAATGCGGTGTCGATCCGCGCCTTCTTCAAGAAGGTCGCCAATGTCGCGGTGACCACCGATACCGCCAGCGCCACCATCATCCAGACCCGCCACCGCATCCCCGAACATCCGCTGACCGCGGGCCAGGTGCTGGTCTACCAGGTGCCGATCCCCGAGCCGCTGCGCTTCCTCGAACCGCGCGAGACCGAAACGCGCAAGATGCATGCGCTGGAGGAGTACGGCCTCATGCATGTGAAGCTCTACGAGGACATCGCCAAGCACGGCCGCATTGCCACCACCTATGCCTATCCGGTCAAGGTCGAGGGCCGCTATGTGATGGACCCCTCGCCGACGCCGAAATTCGACAATCCCAAAATGCACCGCTCGCCGGCCTTGCAGCTGTTCGGCGCCGGCCGCGAGAAGCGCATCTACGCCGTGCCGCCCTTCACCGATGTCGTCAGCCTCGACTTCGAGGACCATCCGTTCGAGGTACAGACCTTCGACCAGCCCTGCGCACTTTGCGCGGCCGAGAATGTCTATCTCGACGAGGTCATCCTCGACGACCATGGCGGCCACATGTTCGTCTGCTCCGACACCGACCATTGCGAGAAGCGGCGCGAAGAGGGCCATCGCGGCCATCTTGCTCCGGAAATCCATCTTGCTTCCGAAAAAATGGAGCCGGCACAATGACCGACGAACCGCTGCTGCGCGTCTCGGCGCTCTCCAAATTCTACGGTTCGCGCGTCGGCTGCGACAACGTCTCCTTCGACCTTTGGCCGGGCGAAGTCCTGGCAGTCGTCGGCGAATCCGGCTCCGGTAAGACGACGCTGCTCAATTGCCTGTCGACGCGGCTGCTGCCGTCGTCGGGCACCGCCAGCTACCGCATGCGCGACGGCCAGTTCCGCGAGCTCTACCGCATGAGCGAGGCCGAGCGCCGCTTCCTGATGCGCACCGACTGGGGCTTTGTCCACCAGAACCCGGCAGACGGCCTGCGTATGACGGTGTCGGCCGGCGCCAATGTCGGCGAACGGCTGATGGCGGTCGGCGAGCGCCACTACGGCAAGATCCGCGCCACGGCCGTCGACTGGCTGTCGCGCGTCGAGATCGAGGAAGACCGTATCGACGACGAGCCACGTGCCTTTTCCGGCGGCATGCGCCAGCGCCTGCAGATCGCCCGCAACCTCGTCACCGGCCCACGACTGGTGTTCATGGACGAGCCGACCGGCGGCCTCGACGTCTCGGTGCAGGCGCGCCTACTCGACCTCTTGCGCGGGCTGGTCACCGATCTCGGCCTCGCGGCCATCGTCGTCACCCACGACCTCGCGGTGGCGCGCCTGCTGTCGCAGCGCATGATGGTGATGAAGGACGGCCGCGTCGTCGAAAGCGGCCTCACCGACCGCGTGCTGGACGACCCGCGCGCGCCCTACACGCAGCTTCTCGTTTCCTCCATTTTGCAGGTGTAGCGATGCCAACCCCGCTCGTTGTTTCCGACGTCGCGAAAAGCTTCACCATGCACCTGCGCGACGGCATCAAACTGCCCGTCGTCGCCGGTGTCTCGTTCTCGATCAAGGCGGGCGAATGCACCGTGCTCGGCGGCCCGTCCGGGGCCGGCAAGAGCTCCATCCTGAAGATGCTCTACGGCAACTATGCCGTCGACGAGGGGCAGATCATCGTCAGCCACGAGGACGGACTGATCGATCTGGCCAACGCCAGCCCCCGCACCGTGCTTGCCGTTCGCCGGCAAACGATCGGCTATGTCAGCCAGTTCCTGCGCACCGTGCCGCGCGTCTCGGCGCTCGACGTCGTCGCCGAGCCGCTGGTCGAGCGCGGCGAGGACCGCGAGGCGGCCAGAGGCAAGGCGCGCGCCCTGCTTGCGCAGCTCAACTTGCCGGAAAAACTCTGGGCACTGCCGCCGGCGACCTTCTCCGGCGGCGAGCAGCAGCGCGTCAACATCGCGCGCGGCTTCATCACCGAGCACCCTATCCTGCTGCTCGACGAGCCAACCGCCTCGCTCGACGCCACCAACCGCGACGTGGTGATCGAACTCATAGCCGCCAAGAAGGCGGCGGGCGTCGCCCTGCTCGGTATCTTCCACGATCATGATGTGCGCGAGGCGGTTGCGGACCGCATCATCGACGTCACCGCTTTTGCTCCGGGAAAACTCGTCGCATGACCAGGAAATTGTCGGAGTCGCCGCTGGTCCACCCGACGGCGGAGGTGCACAATTCGACGCTTGGCCGCTGGACCGAGATCGCCGACCGCAGCCGGGTTTCGGAAAGCGAACTCGGCGACTATTCCTACATGATGCAGGATTGCTCTGTCTGGTGCGCGACGATCGGCAAGTTCGCCAATATCGCGGCAAGCGTGCGCCTCAACGCCACCAACCACCCGACCTGGCGGCCGACGCTGCATCACTTCACCTACCGCGCCTCGGACTATTGGGACGACGCCGAGCATGAGAGCGAGTTCTTCGCCCAGCGCCGCGCCAAGCGCGTCACCATCGGTCACGACACCTGGCTCGGTCATGGTTCGACCGTCCTGCCGGGCGTCACCGTCGGCGATGGCGCGGCGGTTGGTGCCGGGGCGGTCGTCTCGAAGGATATCGCGCCCTACACCATCGTCGCCGGCGTGCCGGCCAAGCCGATCCGTGAGCGCTTCGACCGCCGCACCGCCGAACGCTACCAGGCGCTTGCCTGGTGGGACTGGGACCACGCGCGGCTGCGCGCTTCGCTCGATGATTTTCGCGAGCTGTCGGCGGAGGCTTTCCTGGAGAAATACGAGGGATAGCTCCTCACATCATCGTCATTCGGGGACCTGTTCATATCCCTGACACAGGACTCGGACAGGACGCCATCTCCCCAAGGAGATTGCGATGCTCGACACCGTCAGACCCTCGCTCGCCGGATTCTTTGCCGGCTCCAACCCGACCCCGCCGGCGCATCTCGGCACGCGCTACGACACCTCGGGCAATTTTCTGACCGAGCCCGGCAACACGGTTGTCAGCCATCTCGTCAGCGGCTCGCCCTCGGAAGCCGTGGTGCTTGCGGTGCGCGAGAAGATGCTGGCGATGCCCGACGCCGACCGGCTCGCCTTCACGCCCGTTTCCAGCCTGCATATGACGCTGTTCCAGGGCATCATCGAATATCGCCGCCGCTTGCCTTACTGGCCGCAGGACGTACCGCTCGACACCAGCATCGACGCCATGACCCGCCTCTATCTGGAGCGCCTGAAGGGCTTCGAGGGCTTCGGTCCTTTCGACATCAAGGTGATCGAAATCGTACCGACCGGTCTCACCGTGACCGGCGCGACCGACGAGGACGTGCGCATCATGCGTCAATGGCGCGATGCGCTGGCGGTGCCGTTCGGTTATCGGCACCCCGATCATGACGCCTACGCCTTCCACATCACCTTTGCCTATCAGATCCAACGCCTCGCCGACGATCGCGCCGCCGCGTGGCAGGCTCTGTTCGACGATTGCCTGGCGCTTTTCGCAAGGCAGGCTCCGATAATCGAGATCAAGGCGCCCGCCTTCTGCGCCTTCCGCGACATGAAGCACTTCGAGGAATTGCTGGTGCTCGGCTGATCGCCGACAGCCCGCCAATACATCTCGCCCGAAAGTGGCCCCGGTTTTGGGAGAACGACATGCATAAAACTAAAGGCCTGGAGCGCGTCGCATGAATTCGTTTCAGCGCGACGCGCTTCAGCCGTCGCGCCTGTGGAGCGTAACAAAACTGACATGCTGGCGACATGGCAGGTTCATCTGGCTGCGTTAGGCGAGTGCCTGACGATCAACAAGGTCCGGACTGGAACCTGCTCATGTCAGCAAGCTCTGCCACGCTCGAAATCCGCGGCGTCAGCCGACGATTTGGCAAGAACACCGCGGTCAGCGACGTCAACATCTCGATCCCGCAGGGTCAGATGGTTGGCGTCATCGGCCGTTCGGGCGCTGGCAAATCGACCCTTCTTCGCATGATCAACCGTCTTGTCGACCCCAGCCAGGGGTCGATTTTTTTTGGCGGCGCCGAGGTCTCCCGGCTGCGCGGCTCGCCGCTACGGCGCTGGCAGCGCGATTGCGCCATGATCTTCCAGCAGTTCAACCTAGTGCCGCGCCTCGACGTGCTGACCAACGTCCTACTCGGCAAATTGAACCACCGTTCGACCCTGTCCAACCTTCTCGGCATGTTCTCGCGCGCCGAATGCGCCGAGGCGGTCGCCGCGCTCGAGCGGCTCGACATAGCCCGCACCGCGCTTCAGCCCGCCGGCACCTTGTCTGGCGGACAGCAGCAGCGTGTCGCCATCGCCCGCGCCATGATGCAGCAGCCCAAAGTGATCCTCGCCGACGAGCCGATCGCCTCGCTCGACCCGCTCAACGCCAAGGTGGTGATGGATTCGCTGCAGGACATCAATCTGCGCGAGGGCATCACCGTCGTCACCAATCTGCACACGCTCGACACCGCCCGCGCCTATTGCAACCGCATCATCGGCATGGCCGCCGGCAAGGTCGTCTTCGACGGCCCGCCGGAAGAGCTCAACCGTGAGGCCGTGCGCCTCGTCTATGGCGCCGACAGCAATGGCGCGGAGATATCGGAGGCCATCACCTCCACCAGCGTTCCCTTCAAGCAGAAGATCGCAGCATCCGCCGGACCGCTCGAACCCGCATTCCCGGGATATTGAGCCCGCTACGGGCCAAAAGTGAGCAGCCTGGATCGTCCGCCCGCGTCAAGGGCACTTGTCAAGATCAAGAACGCTGCCGGCGCGGGGCCGGAACTTACAGGAGAGACATCAATGTTCAGGAAGATGGTTTTCGGTGCCGTTTCGGTGCTCGCCATGGCCACCAGCATGGCCCATGCCGCCGACATGAAGGAATTTCGCGTCGGCATTCTTGGCGGTGAAAACGAAACCGACCGGCTGCGCAACTACCAGTGCCTGGCCGATCACCTGAAGGCCGAGTTTGGCTTCGAGAAGGTTTCGCTGTTCCCGGCCGCCGACTATGACGGCGTCATCCAAGGCCTGCTCGGCGGCACGCTCGACTTCGCCGAACTCGGCGCTTCCGGCTACGCCAGCGTCTATCTCAAGGATCCGAAGGCGGTTACCCCGATCCTCACCACCAAGCAGACGGACGGCTCCACCGGCTACTATTCGATCGGGCTGGCGCTGAAGACGTCGGGGATCACCGACATCAAGTCGGCCAAGGGCAAGAAGCTCGGCTATGCCGATCCGGATTCGACCTCCGGCTACCTGATCCCGCTGACCCAGATTCCGAAGACCACCGGCGCCTCGAACGAAACCTACTTCGCTTCGACCCAGTTCAATGGCGGCCACGAAAACAACGTTCTGGCCGTGCGTGACGGCAAGGTAGACGTCGCGGTCGACGATTCCTCGGGCATCGGCGACTTCAAGAACGGCTACACCTCCGGCACATTCCACAAGGAAGTCGCCAAGGGCGCCGTCGACCCCAACGACTTCGTCGAAGTCTGGCGCTCCGGCCTGATCCCGAACGGCCCGCTTGTCGTGCGCACCGCGATCGGCGACGACATGACCGCCAAGCTGGCCGCTTTCTTCACCGACCTGCCAAAGAAGGACAAGGCTTGCTTCGAAGGCGTCGAAGGCGGCGATTTCACCGGCTACGTTCCGGTGAAGCCGGACTTCTATAGCGTCATAGTCGAAGCCCGTAAGGCAGCCATCGGCGGCTAACGGCGAAATCGCAAAAGGGGCGGTACCTCATCAAGTACCGCCCCTTTTTGCATCTCCGATCATGACCCTTTCCGTGACAGCCCCCTCCGGTGCCACCCACGAGATGGCCGATGCCTGGCGACGCCAGACGTCGCTGCGCCGGTTCTATACAGTGCTCGGCGTCGGCCTACTGCTGGCCGCCATGTTCGCCAGCATGTGGTTCGCCGACGAAGCCAACGCCGGGCACTTCTTCGACCGGCTGCCGCATATCCTGGATTTCCTGAGCTGGCTGGTTCCCAAGGACTGGAACGACGTCTGGCGGGCATTGTTCGATATTGCCTCGCCGCATGACACCGGCACCCAGGAATACAATTTCCCGCTCGGCCGGATTTATGTCTGGGGCGGATTCTACATTCCCGAATATTTCGAGCTGATGCTGACCACGGTGAACGTCGCGCTGGTCTCGACCTTCATCGGCTTTATCTTCGCGGTGCCGTTTTCCTTCATCGCGGCGCGCAACCTGACACCTCATCCGGCACTGAGGCTGGTGGTCAAGCGCTTCATGGAATTGCTGCGTGCCTTTCCGGAGATCGTCATCGCCGGCCTGTTCGCGGCCATCGTCTCGACCGGCCCGATCGCCGCCATCATCGCCATCGGCCTGCATTCCATCGGCGCACTCGGCAAGCTGTTCTACGAGATCAACGAGAACATCGACATGCGTGCCGAGGAAGGTCTGACGGCGGTCGGCGCCAACTGGTTCGAACGGGTGCGCTTCGCCGACCTGCCTCAGGTGTTGCCCAATTTCGTCTCCTATACGCTGCTGCGGGTCGAGATCAACGTGCGGGCCTCGACCATCATCGGCGCCGTCGGCGGGGGTGGCATCGGCGAGGAACTGAAGCTGTCCATCTCGCGCGGCTTCGGCGCCAAGACGCTGGCGCTGGTGCTGCTGCTGTTCACCACCATCTTCATCATCGACCAGTTTTCCGCCTGGCTTCGTCGCAAGCTGGTCGGCGAACAAGCCTTTATGATGGGGGCGTAAATCATGGCGACCATGACCGCCGAGGAGATTCTGTCGATCGAGACGCGCCACCCACAGGTGTTCCGACGCCCGGCATACAAGCGCTTTGGTCCGCTGCTCCTGTTCGTCGGCACTCTCCTCTATCTGATCTATGCCTTGTGGTTCTTCAGCCTGCCGCAGGTGCTGCGGGAATCGCACTGGGAGCGTCTGCCGCTCTTCCTGACACAATGGATCAGCTATGATCTGCAGCCGGAATTCCGTCTCGACCAGCCGGAGATCACGCCCAAATACCCGCGCTTTTCAGCGCTGGGCGACAACCCGAATCCCGACTGGGTGGTCAGGAATCCGGACGGCACCTTCACCGTGCTGATCGACGGGCCGGCAAAATCCGTCACCTTCGACAAGACGCAGGCGACGATCGTCGCCAACGGCCAGACCGTGCCCGTTTCGCTGACCAGCGGCAAGCCGGTGGTCTCGGGTACGGTACCGGACTGGATCACCGCCCATGACGACGAGGTGGTGGCCAAGATGGGTTTCGCCGGCGAGGTGCGCGTCACGGTAGACCGCGTCAAGGTGCGCAAGCGCTTCCTCGGCTGGGCGAACTTCGTCTTCGACACGCGCTCACCCTTCTTCGGCAAATCAGCGAGGGAAGTGATCTCGTTGATCATCTCGGGACCAGAGCTGAAACCAGGTACCACCAACCTTGCACTCGCCGGCGACAACATCTGGAACAACGCCCAGTGGCAGCACGGCGACGTCTGGACGAAGCTCTTGCAGACCATCGTCATGGCTTTCCTCGGCACGCTGCTCGGCGGCATCGTCGCCTTCCCTCTAGCCTTCTTCGCGGCGCGCAACATCACGCCGAGCGGCGTGTTCAGCCAGGTGCTCAAGCGCTTCTTCGACTTCATGCGCTCGGTCGACATGCTGATCTGGGCGCTGTTCTTCACCCGCGCCTTCGGCCCCGGCCCGCTGGCGGGAAGTGCCGCGATCTTCTTCACCGAGATCGGCACCCTCGGCAAAGTCTATTCGGAAGGCCTGGAGAACATCGACGACAAGCCGCGCGAAGGCGTACTCTCGACCGGTGCCAACGGCATCTTGGTGCAGCGCTACGGCGTGATGCCAGAAGTGATTCCGGTCTTCATTAGCCAGACGCTCTACCAGTGGGAATCCAACACCCGCGGCGCCACCATCATCGGCGCCGTCGGCGCCGGCGGCATCGGCCTGAAACTGTGGGAAGCGATGCGCACCAATTCCAACTGGGCCAACGTCTTCTACATGGTGCTGCTGATCCTGCTCGTCGTCTTCATTTTCGACAACATATCCAACTTCCTGCGCCGCCGCCTGAGCCGGACCATCCACGACTACAACAGAATCCAGGCCCAGCAGGAATAGCTTGTGATATAGAAACGGACTGGAGGCCGGCGGGACAGAGGGGGGCGCGAAGGATCGCCGACGCAACGTGATCGGCTTCCTATCCCGCCTTCTTCCAGCCGTTCCTGATATGCCTGTACCCGTCGCGATAGACGGCTTCAGGCGTCCCGGAAAAATCCCGCCACACCTTGGTCGCCGCCGCCAGATCCTTCAGCGAGCGACCGAACGCTTCGATCGTCAGCCAGTCGTCATAGCCGCTCTTGCGAATGGCGGAAAAGGTCTCTTTCCACGGAATGTTGCCACGCCCCGGCACGCCGCGATCGTTCTCCGATATGTGGATATGCACGACATTCCTGCGATGCTTCGTATAGGCACCGATCGGATCGGCCTCCTCGATATTGGCATGAAAGGTGTCGTACATCGCCTTGATATGCGGTCGGCCTACGGCATCGATGTGCTCCGACAGGTCCGCCATCGTGTTGAAAAGATAACATTCGAAGCGGTTCAGCGCCTCCAGCCCGATGGTCACGTTCCGCGTGCCGGCATGGTCGCCGATGGCGCGCTGCGAGGCAATGGAACGGTTCTTCTCGGCGGGTGTCGGCCCGCTGCCGGAAAAGGCGCCGAGCGTCGAATGCAGCGGTCCGCTCAGCGTGCGGGCGCCAAGCGCATCGGCGCAATCGATGGCCCATTTCATGTAGTCGACGCCGGCCTTGCGCGTTGCCGCATCCGGCGAAATCAGGTTCATTGCCGGATCGCCCATCGCCGAGACCGCCGTGCGCTCCAGCCCGATGCGATCGAGCAGGTCGCCGAGCTTTTTGTAGTCGTCCGGCGTACCGGCGAAAATCGGTATCTCGACACCGTCGAAGCCTGTCGCCTTGATGTCGCGAAGCAGCGGTTCGTGTTTTTTCGAGACGCTGGTCGTCCACAAGAACATGCACATGCCGATTTTCATCGACAACCCTCCCCCGTTTGATCCCCCCGGATCATTCTTGTTTTAGAGCTTCGTCCAGGCCCCATTCTTCTTCGACGACTTCACGCAGGCCTCGATGAAGGCCATGCCCTCGACGCCATCCTGGATGGTCGGGAAGACGACGTCCTTGGCCGGCTTGTCACCCTTCTTGCGCGCCGCGCGGATGGCGCGTGCAGCCTCCTGATAGATGTTGGCGAAGCCTTCGAGGTAGCCCTCGGGATGGCCTGACGGTACGCGGCTGACACGGCCCGCCACCGGCAGCGCGCCGGCGCCGTTGCGCGTGATCAACTGCTTGGGCTGGCCGAACGGCGTGTACCAAAGATAGTTGGGGTCGGCCTGCACCCATTCCAGCCCGCCCTTCGAGCCATAGATGCGCAGCTTCAGCCCGTTCTCGTGGCCTGGTGCCACCTGGCTGGCCCAGATCATGCCCTTGGCCGGATGCGTCTTGCCGGTGGGCTTGAAGCGCAGCATGACGTTGACATTGTCGTCGAGCAGCCGCCCCGGCACGAACGCATCGAGATCGGCCGACAGCGAATCCAGCTCCAGCCCGGAGACGAAGCGGGCGAGATTGTAGGCATGGGTGCCAATGTCGCCCAGCGCGCCGCCGGCGCCCGCCTGCTTGGGATCGCCGCGCCATGAGGCCTGCTTCTGGCCGGTGGCGGCGAGATCCTCGGTGAGCCAGTCCTGCGGATATTCCGACTGCACGATGCGGATGTCGCCGAGCACGCCCTTGGCCACCATTTCGCGAGCCTGCCGCACCATCGGATAGGCGGTGTAGTTGTGGGTGAGCACGAACACCTTGCCGGTCTTTTCGACCACCGCGGCGAGCTTTTTCGCCTCGGCCAGGGTCGTCGCCAGCGGCTTGTCGCAGATCACGTGGATGCCGGCCTCGAGGAAGGCCTTGGCAGCCGGCACATGGACATTGTTGGGCGTGACGATGGCCACCGCCTCGATGCCGTCGGGGCGCTTGGCCTCGGCTTTGGCCATCTCGGCGTAGGAAGCGTAGCTGCGGTCCGGATCGAGCCCGAGTTCGGCGGCCGAAGCCTTGGCGCGCTCGGGGTTCGCCGATAGCGCACCAGCCACCAGCACGAACTCATTGTCCAGGCGCGCCGCGATGCGGTGAACCGCGCCGATGAAGGCGCCTTGCCCGCCGCCGACCATGCCATAGCGGATCGGGCCGCCTCCCGTTTCCGATTTCGATGCGCCGACCATGTTTTCTCCCTCGTGTCTTGGATGCCCCTCCCCTCGCGCGGGAGAGAAAGTCGCTTCAAATTCCCATCATCGCGCGCAGCACTTTCTTGTCCGTCGCGCCACCGGCGAAGTCGTCGAATGCCTTCTCCGTCACGCGGATGATGTGGTGCTGGATGAAAGGCGCCCCTTCGGCCGCTCCGTCCTCGGGGTGCTTCAGGCAGCACTCCCATTCCAGCACCGCCCAGGAATCATAATTGTATTGCGTCAGCTTGGAGAAGATACCGGCGAAATCCACCTGCCCGTCGCCGAGCGAGCGGAAGCGTCCTGCGCGGTTGGTCCAGCTCTGATAGCCGGAATAGACGCCTTGCCGGCCGGTCGGGTTGAACTCGGCGTCCTTGACGTGGAAGGCCTTGATGCGCTCGTGGTAGATGTCGATGAATTCGAGATAGTCGAGCTGCTGCAGCAGGAAGTGCGACGGGTCGTAGTTGATGTTGCAGCGCTTGTGGCCACCGACCGCGTCGAGGAACATCTCGAAGGTGGCACCGTCGAACACGTCCTCGCCGGGATGGATTTCGTAGCCGACATCGACGCCATTGTCCTCATAGACGTCGAGGATCGGCTTCCAGCGCTTGCCGAGTTCGGCGAAGGCCTCCTCGATCAGACCGGCCGGCCGCTGCGGCCAGGGGTAGAGGTAGGGAAAGGCCAGCGCACCGGAGAAGGACACCGAAGCCTTGAGGCCGAGATTCCTTGACGCCTTGGCACCGAACTTCATCTGTTCGACCGCCCATTCCTGCCGCGCCTTGGGATTGTTGTGGACCGAAGCCGGCGCGAACCCGTCGAACTGCGCGTCATAGGCAGGATGCACCGCCACCAACTGTCCCTGCAGATGCGTCGACAATTCGGTGATCTCGACGCCGGCGTCAGTGCAGATGCCCTTCACCTCGTCGCAATAGGCCCTGGAAGACGCCGCTTTCTCGAGGTCGAACAGGCGCGCGTCCCAGGTCGGGATCTGCACGCCCTTATAGCCGAGACCGGCGGCCCATTTGGTGATCGCGGCCAGCGAATTGAACGGCGCTGCGTCACCCGCGAACTGCGCCAGAAACAGTCCGGGGCCCTTCATTGTCGTCGGCATCGGCATCCTCCCTCATTGTGTCGCGACCAAGCATAGCGCCGATTGGAAGCAGGGCCAGCCATTTTGGTCTTTTGCATCGGGCGCATTGCAAGCACTGCCATTCTGGTATTACCAAATAGGGGAATTTGGTCAAGCCTGACAATGCATCGGCCGAGCCCACCGGATACCCGAAGCATTGGCATATATCGCAATATAATCAACGTAATAATTCACACGGCAAGTTACGCATCCGCGCTTCTTGCCGTTCCAGGCAATTTGCTGTAGACCTCACTTAAGGCCCAATTGGTCGAACCAGTTTGCAGGAAAAGGCTGGGGATGCCTTGGGGAGGAACCCTTGCGCCGTCTTTCGGCGACACATGTCGAAGGCAAACGATACGGACGAATTTGGGAAGGACAGACCATGCATCTTTCGACGCACAACTGGATGCGGGCGGAACCATTGGAGACGACGCTCAAGCGCATCAAGAAATTCGGCTATGAGTCGATCGAGATTTCCGGCGAGCCCGCGCAGTACAAGACCAAGGAGACGCGGGCGCTGCTGAAGGAGCATGGCATTCGCTGCTGGGGCGCGGTGACCTTGATGCTGGGCGAACGCAACCTTGCCGCCAAGAACCAGGGCCAGCGCGAGCGCTCCGTGCAGTACGTCAAGGACGTGCTGACCATGGTCAGCGAGCTCGATGGCGAGATCATCACGCTCGTCCCCGCGACGGTCGGCAAGGTCGTGCCGGACGGCACCGAGGAAGAGGAATGGAAATGGGTGGTCGACGCGACCCGCGAATGCTTCACCCATGCCAAGAAGGTCGGCGTCAAGATCGCCGTCGAGCCGCTCAACCGCTTCGAGACCTATCTGTTCAATCGCGGCGCCCAGGCGCTGGCACTGGCCGACGCGGTCAGCCCCGAATGTGGTGTTTGCCTCGACGCCTACCACATCCATATGGAAGAATTTAACGTCTACGACGCCATCCGTAAGGTTGGAAAGCGCTTGTTCGACTTCCATGTCGCCGACAACAACCGCTTCGCCGCCGGCCTCGGCCAGATCGATTGGCCGAAGATCGTCGCCACCTTGAAGGAAGTCGGCTACGACGGCGCGCTGACCAATGAATTCGTCGCCCCGGTCGACCGCACGCCGGCGGCACCCTATCCCGAAATGGTCGAGCGCCACCCGGTCGATATCTCGCCTGAGCAGCTGAAGTTCATCCAGGACCACGGCTCCAGCGTGCTGACCGAGAAATTCTACACCGACCAGATGCGCATCACCGCCGAAACGCTGCTGCCGCTGATCAAGTAGTCGACGACTGTTGGGAAATTTGCCCTTTCGCCCTGACCGGTGGCGGGGCTGGGGAAAGACATGCGCATCAAGACCGTCCAAGCCTGGTGGGTCCGCATCCCGATCGAAGCCGCTCGGCAGCACCGCAGCGACTTCGGCCAGGTGACGACCTTCGACGCCGCCATCCTGCGCATCGAAACCGACGACGGACTGGTCGGCTGGGGCGAAGGCAAGAACGCCGCCGGCAGCGCCGGCAGCTATGGCGCCCTCGTTCACATGCTGAACCAGGAGGTTGGGCCGCAGCTGATCGGCCGCGATCCGGCCGACATCGGCATCATCTGGGAAATGCTCTACAATGGCGTGCGCCACGACAGTGCCGCCCGCGCCGGCCACGCCATGCCGCAACTGGCGCGGCGCGGCATGAGCATCGCCGCCATCAGCGCCGTCGACATCGCGCTTTGGGATATCCTCGGCAAGTCGCTCGGCCAGCCGGTCTGGCGGCTGCTCGGCGGCCGCAAGATCGACCGCATGCAGGCCTATGCCTCGGGCGGCTGGGCGTCCGCCGATGCCATCGGCGAGCAGTTGAAATCCTACGTCGCCCGGGGCGGCTTCAAGGCGCTGAAGATGCGGGTCGGCGCCATGGATGGCGCAGCCCACGTCTCGGCGGCCCGCGTCCGCGCCGCGCGCCAGGCGCTCGGCCCCGATGTCGAACTGATGGTCGACGCTCACGGCACCTATACCGTGGCGGAGGCCAAGCGCTTCATCCACCTCGTCAACGACCTCGACCTCGCCTGGTTCGAGGAACCGGTGATCGCCGACGACAAGCAGGGCATGGCGGAAGTGCGCGCCTCCGGCGCCGTGCCGATCGCCACCGGCGAAAGCGAGGCGACACGCTATGCCTTCCGCGACCTTGCCGTGCTCAAGGCCGCCGACATCTTCCAGCCCGATCCCGCCTTTTGCGGCGGCATCAGCGAGGCGATGAAGATCGGCACCATCGCCAGTGCCTTCAATCTGCGCTTTGCGCCGCATCTGTGGGCCGGCGCGCCCTGCTTCTTCGCCGGGCTGCATGTCTGCGCCGCCTCGCCATCGAGCTTCACCGTCGAATATTCGCTCGGCGCCAACCCGATGATCCACGACCTGATCGAAGAGACTGTCGAAGCACAGGACGGTATGATAGCGATCCCGGAAAAGCCCGGATTGGGATTCACCGTTTCTGAGCGATTCCTGGAGGCGCACGCGCAACGCAATTGACGATGAAAGAAAAAAACCTTCTCGCGGAACTCGCAGCCTATCTGTTCTCCCACTCGGACAAGGAGAGCGGCCGCACCCCATCCGAACGTGAGCTGGCGGAGCATTTCGCCGTCAGCCGCGGCCAGATCCGCGAGGCGCTGGCCATCCTCGAAGCCATGCGCATCGTCGAGCGGCGCGCCAAATCCGGCATCTACATCGACACCAAGCAGGCGAGCGTGGAAGCGCTGGCGCTGTTCGCGCGCGCCGGCCTGCCGCTCGATCCCTTGCAGATTTACGAGACGGTCGAATTGCGCAAGATCCACGAGATCAAGGCCGCCGAACTTGCCTGCTCGCGCGCCACCGAGGAGAATTTCGAGCGGCTGCGCGAGATCCTCAAGGCGTCCGAGGAACGCATCGCCGCCGGCGAAGGTCTGGCCAAGGAGGACCGCG
The DNA here is from genome assembly GCF_006441315.1 of Mesorhizobium sp. B2-4-19. Lineage (NCBI taxonomy): Bacteria > Pseudomonadati > Pseudomonadota > Alphaproteobacteria > Hyphomicrobiales > Phyllobacteriaceae > Mesorhizobium > Mesorhizobium sp. B2-4-19. The sequence goes on from NZ_VFUV01000008.1 coordinate 226,017, forward strand.
AATTTCACCTGGAGATCGTGCGCGCCACCAAGAACAGCGTCTTCCACAACATCTGCAGCGTCTACTATCTGATGGGCGAACAGCGCCTGCCGATCTACTTCAATGATCCCGAACGCAGCGTGCGTTCGCATGCCGAGCATGTGCAGATCTACGAAGCGCTGCTGCGCCGCGACGGCAATCTCGCCCAGGCGCTGATGAGCGCCCACCTGCAAGGGGCGGAGAGCTACTGGAAGGGCCTGATCGAGGGCGGCATGGCGGCTGCGCTCGCGAGCCCGGCGCTCGAAAAGGCCTGACAATGGCCCAGACCGTGCCGAAGATCCTGTCGACCCATCCGCTGCACCCGCGCGCCTCGGCCAGGCTCGCCGGCGCCGGCCAGCTCGTCATCGCATCGGCGCTCGATCCCGCCACCTTGACCCGGGAGGCCAAGGACGCCGACATCGTCATCGTGCGCGCGCCGCTGCCGCCGGCGCTGTTCGAGGGCGCCTGGAAGCTGAGGGCAGCCATCCGCCATGGCGCCGGGCTCGACATGATCCCTATGGAGGCGGCGACCGCCGCCGGCGTGCTGGTGGCCAATGTGCCGGCGGTCAATGCCCGTTCGGTTGCCGAACACGTCATGTTCGCCGCACTTGCGCTGCTGCGGCAATTCCGCAAGGTCGACCGCGACCTGCGCGCCAAAGGCTGGCTCGCCGGGCGCGAGCATGCCAACGCCAATATCGAACTCGCCGGCAAGACCATCGGCATTGTCGGCCTCGGCGCCGTCGGCCAGGCCGTCGGCCATATCGCTGCGCACGGCTTCGACCTCAAGGTGGTGGCAACGACGCGCAGCATGCAGCCGGCGCCCGAGAAAGTCGGCTTCCTGTCCATCGACGCGCTGGTCGAGCAGAGCGACATCATCGTGCTCTGCTGTCCGCTGACACCGGAGACGCGTGGCCTGATCAGCCGCGAGCGCATCGCCCGCATGAAACCCAATGCGCTTTTGATCAACGTTTCGCGTGGGCCGATCGTCGATGACGACGCCCTGATCGAGGCCCTGCGGGAACGCCGCATCGGCGGTGCGGCCCTCGATGTGTTTTCGACGCAGCCGCTGCCCTCAAATCATCCCTATTTCAGCTTCGACAACGTCATCATCACCCCGCATATGGCGGGCATCACCGAGGAATCGATGATGCGCATGGGCGTCGGCTCGGCGGGCGAAGCCTTGCTGGTGCTGGACGGCAAGCTGCCGGTCAATCTGCGCAATCCGGAAGCGGTCGATCACTACCGGCGGCGTTTTCCGCTCGACCTATAGCAATCGCGGTTTCGCCCCAATTCTCCGCGACGGTGCGGCCATGTCCGGTCTTCGCCTCGCATTTCTGATTGCCGCAGCCTCGTCCATCGGCGCCCCGCCGGCATTCGCCGCCGCTCAGAGCAGCTATGTCTATTGCGACAATGGGTTGCGCTGCTTCAAGGCGCCCTGCCCGTCGAACAGCGCCCTCGACCTTGCCACCGGCAACATCATCAAGGGTGTGTCGATCGACGCCAGCGGATTGCCGCAGGCCGACAAGGCGATAACGGATCAGTCCGACGTGCTTTACAGCGGGAAAATCGTCGTCAGGGGTTCGATCGAGCACCGCACCCAGACCATCACCGGCAAGGATTACAGCCTGCCATGGCTGGTCGCGACACGCATCGTGCGCACCGCCAAGGACAGCGAACGCAAGCACTGTTCATCGCCCTGACCCGCGATTGCGTTTCACGACTGGTCAGCCGGCCAGCAGCCGCTCCATTTCAGCGGCAATCCGCAGCAGACGCCGGTCATGGCCGTTGCGCGCCACCAGCATCAGCCCAGCCGGTAGCGCCATATCAGGCATCGGCAGCGAGATCGCGCAGAGATCGAACTGGTTGGCGACCTGCGTGTTGCGCAGCAGCAGGCCTTCGACGCGGTCGCGCAGCTCGCCATCCTTGGCCATGGAAACGATGGTCGGCGCCATCACCGGCGTGGTTGGCAAAGCCAGCACATCCACCGAAGCCAATTGCTCATCCATGGCAGCGATAAGCGTGGCGCGGCGGCGCAACGCCCTGATATAGACCGGCGCCGGCAGCATCGCCGCCCGCGACAGCGGCCCGCTGACATGCGGGTCGACCGGCACCGATGCCCCTGTCGCCAACCAGTCGGCATGCACTTCGGCCCCTTCCATGGCAGCGATCGAGCCCCGCTTGGTGGCGGTCCTGAACTCCGCGATCATGTCGTCGATCATCAGATCGGCCATGCGCGCGCCGGCCTGTTCGATCTTGCCGAGGCAATGCTCGAACGCCGCGGCAACTTCACCTTCCGTGTCGCCAAAAAGAACGCCGCGCGGCACGCCGACCCGAAGTCCCGCGAGCGATATGGCCGCCAGTTCGGTCGGCACCTCGCCGGCCATCACCGCGTCCGTGGTGGCACATTGCGCAACGGTTCGGGCAAGCGGCCCGATCGAGTCCAAGGTGCCGGACAGCGGAAAGGCGCCGGTCAGCGGCACCCGCCGTGCCGTCGGCTTGAAACCAACCACACCATTGAGCGCCGCCGGAATGCGGATCGAGCCGCCGGTATCGGAACCGATGGAGATATCGCTCGTCCCCTCGCCGACGGAAACGCCGGCGCCTGAGGACGAACCACCGGGAATACGGCTGGCATCGACGGCATTGCCCGGCGTGCCGTAGTGCATGTTGTCGCCGATCGCCGTGAAGGCGAACTCGGTCATGTTGGTCTTGCCGATGAGGACCGCACCGGCTTGCCTAAGCCGGCTGACAATGACGGCGTCACGCGCGGCGGGCGTAGCGGTCTTTCGCATCAGCGAGCCGGCCGTGGTCGCCTCGCCGGCGACATCGAACAGATCCTTGACCGAGACGATCGTGCCGTCGAGCGGTCCGAGCGTCACGCCGGCCCGGCTACGGGCGTCGCTGGCATCAGCCGCCGCCCGCGCGGCGTCGATATAGAGCTTGGTGAAGACCTTTTCGTCGGCCGCACGATTGGCAAGACGTGACAGGATGATTTCGAGACGGTCGCGGATGGATTGCATGTCGATGTCGGACTCCGTCAGGATGCAACGTCTTTAAGGCAGGCAGCCGGTTGGGTCTGCGAAAGGGATGACCAACCGGCGTACCTTTGCACCTGCCAGCGATAGGAAGATACTGATGCTCTACAAAGGCAGCTGTCATTGCGGCAAGATCGCCTTCGAATTCAAGGCGGAACTGATCGGCGCCATCAGGTGCAATTGTTCGATCTGTTCGCGCAAGGGCGCGCTCTTATGCGCCATCCCGCATGAGAGCCTGACGGTCCTGGCCTGGGGCGATGACCTGGGTACCTATACATTCGGCAACCACGCCACGGCGCACCGCTTCTGCCGCACCTGCGGCATCCACCCTTTCGCGGAGGACATCCGTGAAGGCCGTGAGCGCAGCGCCTATATCAACCTCAACTGCGTCGCCGATGTCGACCCATCCACCTTGTCGATCTTCGACTTCGACGGACGCTCGGCCTGAAGCGATTCCGGATTGCCTTACCGGTAAGCCGTTGCATCGGCGGGTTTGCCGGCGTCCTGGACCCTCCGGCACATAGCGCCAGGCATCGGGCCGCGAACCGTCGAGATCGGTAACGCGATGGACTTGCGCCAGCCCGCCGCTGGACAGCGATCGCCCGTTCCAGCGCGAACGGTCCGGATCCGCCGCCAAAGCAGCAACGGCACGGCCGACAAAGCGGGCGTCTCCGAAATGACGAAATGCGGCACCTTGCCGTTGCATCGCGCCAATTCTCCTCGCGCACCCCAATGACACCCCAATGAGATGCATGACGACGCCTGCCTGTCCGAAACCGAGTGCGTGATCTTGCTGATCAACGAGACGCCCCACGAGACCTACCTGGCGAACCAACCGGGCCTCTACCCGGCGTGCCGCAAGCTGACACCGCTGCCCTTGTCGAACAGCACCACCTTGTCCGGGTTCCAGGCAAAGCGCACCGGCTGCTCGATGGCGACATCGGTCCTTGCCGGCACCGTGGCGCGCAACGTCGTATCGCCGACGCGCAGCGTCAGGATCTTTTCGACGCCATGGTTCTCGACATCATGGACGCGCGCTTCGACCGGCGCGCCGCTCTCGAGATAGACGTCTTCCGGACGGATGCCGAAGACGAGCGGGCGACCGTCGGCCGCCGCACTCGCCTTGGCTCCCCCCGCAAAGGGCAGTTCGAAATTCAACGGCGCCATTACCGCGCGGCCGTTCACCAGCTTGCCGTCGATGAGGTTCATCGGCGGCGAGCCGACGAAGCTCGCCACATAGGTGTCGCGCGGATTGTTGTAGATCTCGTGCGGGGTGCCGGTCTGGACGATGCGGCCGTGGTTCAAGACGCCGACCTTGTCGCCCATCGACATCGCCTCGATCTGGTCGTGGGTAACGAACAGGAAGGTGGCGCCGAGTTGTATCTGCAGGTTCTTCAGTTCCGTGCGCAGCGCCTCGCGCAGCTTGGCGTCGAGTGCCGACAGCGGCTCGTCCATCAGGAACACGCGCGGCTTGCGCACGATGGCGCGGCCGATCGAGACCCGCTGCATCTCGCCGCCTGACAGGCGGTCGGTCTTGCGATCGAGCAGATGTTCGATCCGCAGCGTACGGGCCGCGCGGTCGACCCGGTCCTTGATCTCGGCATCGGGCAGCCTGCGGATCTTCGGCTTCAGCGGAAACTCGAGATTCTCGCGCACCGTGTAGCGCGGATAGAGCGAGTACTGCTGCAGGACCAGCGCCACGTCACGCTCGGCCGCCCCCCAGTCAGCAACGTCGACACCGTCGATCAGGACCTGGCCTTCGCTGGGTTTTTCGAGGCCTGCGATCAGCCGCAGCGTCGTCGTCTTGCCGGCACCCGTCTCGCCCAGCAGCACGAAGAACTCGCCGTCGGCGATGTCGAGATCGAGCCCGGTCAACGCAGTGTGGTTGCCGAAGCTCTTGGAGATGTTCTTGAGCTGGATATGGGCCATCAGAGCCTCACCTCAAGCGACCTGCCGCTTGCCTTGTCGAAGAAATGCGCCTGCGTCGGATCGATCCGGGCAAAGACCTTCTCGCCGGGGCCCGAGATGAAGCCGCTCTTGGTGCGGGCTCGCAGCATGTTGGAGCCGACCTTCAGGTCGACGATGTCGAAGGAACCGAGCGGCTCGACGATCTGCGTCTCGACGGCCATGAACCCGTCGGCCGCCTCACGGCGAATGAGCACGCCTTCCGGCCGGATGCCGAGCGCCAGTTGACCGCCGGCATGACCGTTGAGCTTCGACAGCAGCGCGCGCGGAAACTCGAAGCCGGTGGCCGCGTCGCCGACGGTCACCGATGCGGACGCGGCTTTCTCGGCCACCGCCGCGTCGGCGACATTCATCACCGGGCTGCCGACGAATTGCGCCACGAACAGATTGGCCGGGCGCGAATAGACCTCGTCCGGTGAGCCCACCTGCTGCAGCACGCCTTCATGCATGATGACGATGCGGTCGGCGAGACTCATCGCCTCGATCTGGTCGTGCGTGACATAGATGGTGGTCGAGCCCTGCTTGATGTGCAGCCGCTTGATCTCGGCCCGCATCTCCTCGCGCAGCTTGGCATCGAGCGCACCGATCGGCTCGTCCATCAGCATCGCCTTCGGCCGCCGCACCAGCGCCCGGCCAATGGCGACGCGCTGCATGTCGCCGCCCGACAGCGCCGACGGCTTCTTGCCGAGCAGATCCGTTATCTGCAGCGTCTTGGCGACCGAGCGCACCTCGCTGTCGATCTCCGCCTTGCTCTTGCGCGTGGCGCGCAAGGGGAAGGCGATGTTCTCGTAGACGCTCATATGCGGGTAGAGCGAGAACGACTGGAACACCATGGCGATGTCGCGGTCGGCCGCCTTCAGGTGCTGGACCGGCTTGCCGTCGATGAGGATGTCGCCCTCGTCGATCGTTTCCAGCCCGGCGATCGCGCGCAGTGTCGTCGTCTTGCCGCAACCCGATTGGCCGAGCAGCACGATGAACTCGTTGTCTGATATTTTGAGGTTGAGGTCCTTGATGACCTGGACGGCGCCGAAGAATTTCTGGACGCCGCGAAGCTCGATCTGTGTCAATGCTGTGCTCCCGGATTTCGCGCGGCATGACCGGTGCCGGCCTCCTCCTCGGGCGCGATCTTCGAAGTGATGTTGAAGCCGATCAGCCCGATCAGGATGATGGTCAGGCCGTATGTGTGCAGCACCATGTTCCAGGGCTGGCAGAGTGCCACGATGCCGAGCACCATGAGCACCTGCGAACCGGGCTCCAGATATTTCTGATTGATGGCGCGAAAGCTCATTTGCGGATCGCTCCGAAGGACATGCCGCGCAACAGATGATTGCGGAGCAGGAAGGTGAAGATGGCGACCGGCAGCAGGAACAGGAAGGTTCCGGCGGCGATCACCGTCCAGTCGGGCAGGCCGGAGCCGACCTGGCTGGGAATGAAGGGCGGTGCTGTCTGGGCGCGGCGGTTGGTCATGATCAGCGCGAAGGCATACTCGTTCCACGCCGTGATGAAGCAGAACACAGCAGTGGCGGCGATGCCGGTGGCGGCCTCGGGCAGCACGATCTTGAAGAAGGCTTCCATGCGCGTGTAGCCGTCGACGAGAGCCGCTTCCTCATACTCCTTCGGGATTTCGTCCATGAAACCCTTCATCAGCCACACCGAGAAGGACAGGTTGAAGGCGGTGTAGAGGATGATCAGGCCGACATGGGTGTCGTTGAGGCCGACCGCCCGGTACATCAGGAACATCGGGATCGCCACCACCACCGGCGGCAGCATGCGTGTCGACAGGATGAAGAAGAGCAGATCCGCCTCCCCCTTCACCTTGAAGCGCGAGAAGCCATAGGCGGTAAATGTGCCCATGCCGACCGCCAGCACCGTTGACGTGATGGCGATGATCAGCGAGTTCAGGAAGCGGCTTGGATAGCCCGACCACTGCACTTGGCCTTTGCCGTCGCGCACGATCTTCTCGCCGCCATCGAAAACGACGCGCTCCCACCACGGCGCCGCCGCGTATTCTTCCGGCGTCGGCGGGCTGCGCAATTGCGAGCGCTTGGTGAACAGCTTCACGAACGGCGAAATTTCCGGCTGGAAGACCACCGTCGGCGGGATGGTGGTGGCCAGGTTGCGCGGCTTGAATGCCGTCGAGGCGATCCAGTAGATCGGCGCGAGGAAGATGATCGTCACCAACAGCACGGCGACGATGGCGACGCGGTTGAAGCCGATTTCGGAAGAAGTGCGGACTGCCGCCATCTCAGCGCTCCTTCACCTTGTTGAGGTATTTGACGTAGATGTTGGTGATGGCCAGCACCATGATCAGCACGATGTAGGCCATCGCGCAGGAACGTCCGGTCTGCCATTCCTGGAACGCCATCTTATAGAGCCGGATCGAGATCAGTTCGGCCGTCGGCTGGCTGGTCAGGATGTAGGCGAGGTCGAAGGTCTTGAACGCTTCCATGGTACGGAAAATGATCGCGATCATCAGGATCGGCGCCACCAGCGGCAGCGTGATGCGGAAGAAGGTATAAAACGGTCCGGCGCGGTCGATCGCGGCGGCCTCGTAGAGATGTTTCGGCACCGCCGAGAGGCCTGCCAGCGACAGCAGCATGACGAAAGGTGACCACATCCAGATGTCGGTCAGCGCCACGGCGTAGAGCGCCATCTTGGGGTCGGCCAGCCACTCGAAATTGCCGAGCCCGAGCGCATAGTTGATGACGCCCCATGACGGGTCGTAGAGAAGCTTCCAGAACAGCCCGACGACAGCCATCGACAGCATCATCGGCAGCAGCAGCAGCGTGGTGATAAGGCCCTTGAGCGGGATGTCCCGGTTGAGCAGCATCGCCACGCCGAAGCCGACAAGCAGCTGGCCGGCGACGGAGATGATGACGTATTTCGCGGTGATGGCGAAATTGGACCAGACATAGGGATCGTTGAGCAGGTCGCGATAATTCTGCAGCCCGACGAAATTCGCCGGCGCGTTGGTCGACGCGCGGAAGTCGGTGAAGGAATAACCAAGCGAATAGATCAGCGGAAAGATGTTGAAGACGATCAGGAACAGGACCGTCGGGATAATGAAGAGGTTGCGGATCGAAATGTCGCTCAGGCCGCGCGCGGCCGCCCGCGAGGACCTCTCCAGTGTCGTGATCATCGTGGTCGCCAAGACCCCTGCTCCTGTTTGCAGAAAAAGAAACGGAGGAGGCACCAACGCCCCCTCCGTGATGCATGGTTGTTACTGAACGCGGCCGTACTTCTTGAACGTCGCGTTCCAGTCGGCAGCCAGAGCGTCCAGCGTTTGCTTGGCGGTGCCTTCGCCGCCGATCATGTAGGGATAGACGCGCTGGTTGAGCTGCTGCAGCAGTTCGGCATATTCCGGCACGGCCCAGAAATCCTTCACCTTGAACATGGTCTCATAGAAGGCCTTGTTGTAAGGCGTGGCGCTTTGGAATTCCGGCGATTTGAGCACCGCCGCGCTGCAGGTATAGCCGCCAAGCGCTGCCCACTTCTTCTGGGTCTCGTCCTTGATGAACCATTCAAGGAACTTCATCGCCTCGTCCTGCTTCTTGGAGTACGAGATGACGGAAATGCCCTGACCGCCGAGTGCGGCGAACTGGTCGCCATTCGGTCCCGGCGGGTTGGCGAAGAAGCCGGTGTTCTTGGCGTTCGGGTTCGACGCCTCGTTGATCAGCGAGGGGAAGAACGCGAAGAAGTTCATGCTCATCGCCGCCAGGTTCTCGGTGATCGCCTGGTTGTCCTCGACGAAGAACGATTTGGCCCAGCCCGGAGGCGTGAACTTGTAGAGTTCCTTGTAGGCGTCGAGCGCGGCGACGGCCTTGTCGGAATTGATGTGACCGTCGACCTTGTAAGTCGAATAGTCACCCAACTCGCCGCCATAGGAGAACAACGCGTTCTCGAAGCCCATTGCCATCGCATCATAGGAATTGTCGGTGTAGATGGCGATGCCGTAGCGCTTCTGGTCGGGCCGATGGAAGAACTCGGCGATGTCGCGCAGCGCCTTGAAATCCTTCGGCACGTCGAGGTCGTAGCCATATTTGGCCTTGAAGGCTTCCTTCTCCTTGGGATCCTCGAACCAGTCCTTGCGGTAGGACCAGCCGACGGCATCGCCTTCGAGCGGTATGGCCCAGTACTTGCCGCTGTTGCCGGGATATTCGGCATAGTATTTCACCGTCGCCGGCGCCATGACATTGCCGAGGTCGTGCTTCTTGAAGAAGTCCGTCAGGTCGACATAGTGGCCACCGGTCGAGCCGGCGCCCAGCCACTGCGAGTCGCCGACGACCAGGTCATAGGCATCGCCATGGGCGTTGAACTCGGTGAAGGCCTTTGTCTGGAAATCGGACCAGGGTGTGGTCTCGACCGTGATCTTGACGCCGGTTTCCTTCTCGTACTCGTTGCCGAGTTCCTGCAGATAGTTGGCCGGATCCCATTCCGCCCAGAAGATGGTGAGCGACTTTTCCTGCGCGTAGACGGACGTTCCGCAGGCAAGCGTTAAGCCGATACCAGCAAGCACGCTGGTCACTAACTTGCGCATAATGATTTCCTCCCTTGTGCGCATTCTACCCTGTCATGCGAGCCGGCAACGGGGCCGGCTCCGGTAGTTCCTCCCGTGATCGCACCTTTCCGGTTTCGGGCCTCCTCGCCCTACCGGAAAATGGACCGCAACCCTCATTTTTGATCCACTTTTCTTTTCTAATCTGGTATTACCAATTCCGCATCGACGTCAAGCCCTTTCTTGGAAGAAGAGCCTGGCCATTCCGGCGGAATTCAAGCTTTATCTGCCTGTTTTCCAATGTTTTTCCTAGTCAGTGATACGCTGAGGCGTTGCACACACCCCCGCGTCCGGGATAATATTGATAGTCGGCATGCAAATCTGGTCGAACCAGATAGGTCCTACTCCACGACCAGCCGCGAACCGTCGCCGCCTCCTTCATCGATCGATTCCGCCACCGCCGCGCGCACCAGGGCGCCTGCCGCCCATTGCGCGACAGACCGCGTCCTGCGGCTGTCCAGGCCCCATATATCCTTGAGCACGATCAGCACCTCGACGCCGAAGATCAGCGACAGCGCCTGCGCCAGGCGCTTGAAATCGCGCGGCGGCAAATGGCCCTGGAGCGGCGCGATCGCCTGTTGCAGCAAATCGACGCGATGACCGCGCGTGAAGGCCGGCTCACCGCCTAGCGTGCCGGCCTGGCGTTGCGCCCATTGATCGAGCGACAGTTTCAGCGCCGCCTTGAACGTTGCCTCAAAAGCCTCGATGCGCGGCATGGCCGTGTCGAACAGCTCCGCCACCCGGCGCTCGGCGTCCGCCGAGGTCGACTGCCAGGTTAGGATCGGACCCAGCCCCTCGTCGACGACGGCCTGCACCAATGCCGCCTGGCTCGGGAAATATCGGTAGGCGGTGGCGCGGGAAACTTCCGCCGCTTCCGCCACCTCGCTGACCGACGGCGTCACGCCCGCCTGCATCAGCCGTGTCGCCGTCTCCAGCATCAGCCGTTTGGTGCGCGCCCGGGGTCCACGCTCGGCGGCCTGGCCGCTTCCCCGCTCGGTGTCGCCCGTTGTTGTGGATCGTTGACGTGAGACATCCATGTCAATATGATACGCGCGTCTCAAAAATTTGCAATGACCTTGGAAGGCGCCAATGAAGCGCATCTATGTGGTGGGCACCGCTGACACCAAGGGTGAGGAGCTCGCCTTCCTGGCCGATGCGATTGCCGCAACCGGCGCCAATGTTTGCCGCGTCGATGTCGGAACACGCGACGCAACGGTCCCGGTCGATATTGCGGCGAAGGACGTCGCCGGTCACCATCCGCGCGGCCACGCGGCCGTGCTCGGCGGCGATGACCGTGGCACCGCGGTAGCCGGCATGGGCGTCGCCTTCACCCGCTTCGTCCAGTCGCGAAACGACATCGCCGCCGTGATCGGCATTGGCGGCGGCGGCGGCACGTCGATCATCACAGCGGGCATGCGCGCGCTGCCGCTTGGCCTGCCGAAAATCATGGTCTCGACGCTCGCCTCGGGCGACACGGCCCCCTATGTCGATGTCTCCGACATCATCATGATGCCGTCGGTGACCGACATGGCCGGGCTGAACCGGCTCTCCCGCGTGGTGCTGCACAATGCCGCCCAGGCGATATCGGGCATGGCGGCAAGACCGGCGCCGCCGCCCGACGGCAAGCCGTCGATCGGGTTGACCATGTTCGGCGTCACCACGCCTTGCGTCACCGCCATCGCCGACCAGCTTCGCACCGCGTACGACTGCATGGTCTTCCACGCCACCGGCACCGGCGGCCGCAGCATGGAAAAGCTGGCCGACAGCGGCCTGCTGTCCGGTGTCATCGACATCACCACGACAGAGGTCTGCGACCTGTTGTTCGGCGGCGTGCTGCCGGCGACGGAAGACCGCTTCGGCGCGATGGCCCGCACCGGCCTGCCCTATGTCGGCTCGGTCGGCGCGCTCGACATGGTCAATTTCTGGGCGCCTTCGACCATTCCGGAACGCTATCGCGGACGGCTGTTCTACGAGCACAATCCCAACGTCACGCTGATGCGCACGAGCGCGGACGAATGCCGCTCGATCGGCGAGTGGATCGGCACCAGGCTCGCCTTTTGCGAGGGGCCGGTGCATTTTCTCATTCCGGAGAAGGGCGTCTCGGCGCTCGACATCGAGGGGGGCGCCTTCTTCGATCCGCAGGCCGACGCCGTACTGTTCGACGCCATCGAGTTCTCGATCAAGCCGAGTGCGACGCGCCGCGTCACGCGCTTGCCATTGCACATCAACGACCCCGAATTCGCCAAGGCCGCGGTCGCGGCTTTCCTCGACATCGCCAGGCACTGAGGTTCAAAAACATGCCCGCAATACCGCGCAAGGACATACTGAAGAAATTCAGGGGAATGATCGACAAGGGCGTGCCGATCGTCGGCGGTGGCGCCGGCACCGGCCTGTCGGCCAAGGCCGAGGAGGCCGGCGGCATAGACCTGATCATCATTTACAATTCCGGTCGCTACCGCATGGCCGGGCGCGGCTCGGCCGCCGGCCTGCTCGCCTATGGCAATGCCAATGAGATCGTCAAGGAAATGGCCTATGAGGTGCTGCCGGTGGTCAGGCACACGCCGGTGCTGGCCGGCGTCAACGGCACCGACCCGTTCGTCATCATGCCGCTGCTTCTGGCCGAGCTGAAGACGATGGGCTTTTCCGGGGTGCAGAATTTTCCGACCATCGGCCTGTTCGACGGCGGCATGCGGCAGAGTTTCGAGGAGACCGGCATGGGCTTCGGGCTCGAGGTCGACATGATCGCCGAGGCGCACAAGCTCGACCTCTTGACCACGCCCTATGTCTTCAACCCGGACGAGGCGCGCGCCATGACCAAGGCCGGCGCCGACATCGTGGTCGCCCATATGGGCGTGACGACTGGCGGCTCGATCGGCGCTACCTCGGCCAAGTCGCTCGACGATTGCGTCGTCGCGATCGACGCCATCGCCGACGCCGCCCGCTCGGTGCGCAAGGACGTCATCCTGCTTTGCCATGGCGGGCCGATCTCGATGCCGGATGACGCCCGCTACATTCTCCCCCAGGCCAAGGGCCTGCACGGCTTCTATGGCGCGAGTTCGATGGAGCGGCTGCCGGCGGAAGCCGCGATCGCCAGGCAGACGGCCGATTTCAAGGCGGTGACGCTCGGTGGTGAGAAGACCAAGCCAAAGAAAAAGAAGGGATGAGACCATGACCGACAAGACCAAGGTGTTTGTCTATCCGAAGGACGTCAGTACCTTCGGCTTCGATTGGGGCCGACTGGCCCTGACAGTCGCTCCGGAAGTGAATGGCGCCACCCGTTTTTCCGGCGGTGTCGTCGACCTGCCCTCCGGCAAGGGCCACACCCGCCACAACCATCCAGGCGCCGAGGAAATCATCTTCGTCATCTCCGGCCATGGCGAGCAGATGGTCGAGGACGAGAAGGGCAATCCGGTGGTCGCGAAGGTCGGCCCCGGCTGCACCATCTATGTGCCGGAGAGCCGCTTCCATTCGACGCTGAATACGGGCGACGGGCCGATGCAGCTCTTCGTCGTCTACTCGCCCGCCGGCCCGGAACTGGCTCTGCGCGACCTGCCGGACTTCAGGCTGATTCCCGTGGGGCAGTGATGAACTTTTTATAGGCCGGCGCCGCCCCTCATTGTCCTGCCGGACATTTCTCCCCGTAGAACGGAGAAAGACGCTGTCATCGACGATTTCGCCAGTCGCCAGAACTGTCCCTTCTCCCGGTTCTACGGGAAGAAGGTGCCGGCAGACGGATGAGGGGCGCCGGCCTTGGTCTTATAAGGTCCCGCCCCTGTTCCACCCCCGACCCCGGTCGCCGAACATCACATAGCCGGCGTCTGTCACCGCAAGCGTGTCCTCCAGCTTGATGAAGCCGCGCGTTGGGTGAAGCATGGTCGTCTCGACCGACAGCACCATGTTCTTTTCCAGCGGCTTTGCCGCATAGGTGCCTTCATAGGCCACCGGGTGGTTGGTCATCAGGAACGGCGCTTCATGCGTGATCAGCCCCATGCCATGGGCGAAGAAATCCGTATAGGACGCAACCTTCGACCCCTTCAGCACACCCTCGGCGTGAGAAATCATGTCGCCGCCCAGCGTGCCGGCTTTCACCTTGGAGAACGCCGCCTGCTGCACGGTTTCGACCTCGGCCAGCAGGTCCTCGAGTTCGGCATCTGACTCGCCCAGAATGCCCATGCGGCAGAGGTCGCCGATGTAGCCGTGATAATTGCCGCCGGAATCGATCGACAGCACCTCGCCCTTGTTCCATGCCTGCGGCGAGGCGGCGCGGTTGTGGCTGGAGCCCAGCGTCAGCAGGCAATATTCGAAATGCGCGCCGCGATTGGTCTCCTCGCGCCGCAGCTGTTCGATCATCTCGGCCTTGGTCGTGCCTTCGCGCGCCCAGGCGATGGTTGCCAGCATGGAATCGGTGATCAGTTCGGAGGCGGTGCGCAGTTTCTCCAGCTCCGCATCGGTCTTGATGGCGCGCATGCGCTCCAGCATGTCGGTCGCGTCGATCAGCTTTGCATCCGGCAACGCCTTGCGGATCAGCGTGTAGGCGTCCGATGGCAGGAAGCCGGGCTCGATGCCGAGGCGCGCACTCGTCTTGCCGATCTTTTGCAGATGTTCGACGGCAAGGTTGGCGGCGTCGAGCGTGCCCCAGCAGGCGGCATGCAGCGTCGGCGTCCAGAACGGGTTGTTCTGATGCTCGCCGCCTTCCATGCGGTTGCCGATATAGGCCGCGTGATCCGGTCCGCCTTTTTCGTAGACGACGATCGGCAGGTAGCGGCTGTGGCCGATCGCATCCATGGCTGCGAAGAAGATGAATTTGTAGCCGCCCAGCAGATACTGTGTGTTGTGCTTGGAGGTCGCGAGCAGCACATCGATGCCAGCCTCCTCCATCAGCCGGTCGATCCTGGCCTGGTCGAACGGAATATTGCTGACGGCATTTTTGCCCGGCGCAATGTTCATCTCTCTCTCCCTGAATTTGCCTGGGATCGACGCTGTTCCGCTGCCAATCCCCTGGCTGCGGATCAAATCTGCACCATTTTGCCCGCCCTGGTCTAGCCAGAAATATGCCAACGGCGCAGCCAAACGGTCACCAAGTCGTCATCCGTCGCATATTCGCCAAATCTGGTCCTACCAGATAGATCGGATTGAACCCTTTCTCTTGAACTGGTCCAGCGGACGAAAATTTCAAAGCCAAGCAAGGATGCGCCAATTCCGTCTCTGGCGAAACCCATGACAAGGCCCATAATCGCTCTCGCAAGGATGTCGATGCACGCGCCGGCATTCGAGGGGTGTTGTCGCGCCGATCGGGTCGCGGAGAGGACGGAGTTCGATCATGTCAGGTTTCACGATTTCGAGACGCAAGATGCTTGCCGGCTCGGCGATGCTGCTGGCCTCCACGGCCATGCCGACATTGGGCTGGGCGCAGACGCCCAAGAAGGGCGGCCGGCTGGTGCTCGCCGCCGATTCCGAGCCGCGCAACCTCAACCCGGCAATCGTCGCCTCCAACGGCGTCTTCTTCATCTCCAGCAAGATCGTCGAGACGCTGGCCGAAGCCTCCTTCGACGGCAAGGACGGGCTCGCGCCACGCCTGGCGCTGAGCTGGGAAGGTGCCGCCGACGGGTTGTCGGCGACGTTCAAGCTGCGCGAGGGCGTCAAATGGCATGACGGCAAGCCGTTCACCTCGGCCGATGTCGCCTTCTCGGCGCTGCAGGTCTGGAAACCGCTGCAGAATCTCGGCCGCACCGTATTCAAGGATCTGGCCAGCGTCGAGACGCCCGACGATCTCACCGCGGTGTTCAAATTCGCCAAGCCGACGCCGTTCCAGCTGATCCGCAACGCACTGCCGGCGCTGAGCAGCGTCGTGCCGAAGCACATCTACGAGGTCGGCAAGATCGAGGACAATCCGGCCAACACCGCGCCGATCGGCACCGGCCCGTTCAAGTTCGGCGAGTACAAGGCCGGTCAGTACTACCGGCTGACGAAGAACACCGACTATTGGGGCAAGGACGAACCCTATCTCGACGAGATCATCTACCAGGTGCTGCCCGACCGCACCTCGGCCGCCAGCGCGCTGGAAGCCGAGGAGATCCAGCTCGCCGCCTTCTCCGCCGTGCCGCTGGCCGACCTCGACCGCATCTCCAAGGTGCCGGGCCTGAAGGTGATCACCAAGGGCTATGAGGGGCTGACCTACCAGCTCGTCGTCGAGATCAACCATCGCCGCAAGGAACTGGCCGATTTGAAAGTGCGCCAGGCGATAGCGCATGCCATCGACAAGGACTTCGTCGTCAAGACGGTATTCCTCGGCTATGCAGCGACCGCCACCGGCCCGGTGCCGAAGAACGATCCGCAATTCTACACCGCCGATGTCCCGACCTATGCCTTCGACGTTGCCAAGGCCAACGCGCTGCTCGACGAGGCCGGCTACAAGAAGGGTGCTGACGGCAACCGCTTTTCGCTCAAACTTTTGCCGGCGCCCTATTTCAACGAGACCAAGCAGTTCGGCGACTATCTGCGTCAGGCGCTCGCGGCCATCGGCATCGACGCGCAGCTGGTCAACAACGACTCCGCCGCGCATATCAAGGCCGTCTACACCGACCACGCCTTCGACCTCGCCGTCGGTCCGCCGGTGTTCCGCGGCGACCCGGCGATCTCGACCACCATCCTGGTCCAGAGCGGCATTCCCGACGGCGTGCCGTTCTCCAACCAGGGCGGCTACAAGAACGCCGCGCTGGACGCGCTGATCGCCAAGGCCTCCGAAACGCTCGACACGACGGCCCGCACCGACCTCTACAAGGAGTTCCAGAAAGAGGTGGCCGCCGACCTGCCGCTGATCAACGTTGCTGAATGGAGTTTCATCAGCGTCGCGCGCGACACGATCGGCAATATCGCCAACAATCCGCGCTGGGCGGTCTCGAACTGGGCGGACACGTATCTGGCAGGTTGACCTCCAGACTTGCGCATCGCGAATCCGGGTGCTCAGCTTCGACAATGAGAGTCCCCTTGCGCCTCCCTCTGTCCCGCCGGACAGCGCCCAGCTTACCCTCCCCCTTGCGGACAGGGTAAGCGAACGTGACCCGCGCCCTCATCCTTCTCCGCCGCCGTCTCGTCGGCAGCGTCTTCGTGCTGCTGATCGTCGTCATCGGCACGTTCCTGCTGCTCGAAGCCGCCCCCGGCGATGCCGTCGACGCTTATATCGTGTCGACCGGCGGCGACGCCGGCATGATCGAATTGCTGCGTCATCGCTGGGGCCTCGACCAATCGGAACTGACGCGGCTCGCCAATTATCTCTGGGCGCTGCTGCATCTCGATCTCGGCCAGTCGGTGACCTTCTCCAGGCCGATCCGCGACGTGATCCTCGAACGGTTGCCCAACACACTGCTGCTGATGGTCAGCGCCACCGCGCTGTCCTTCGGGCTGGGCTCCGCGCTGGGCATCTATGCCGGCGCAAGGCCCGGCAGCGCCCGCGACCGCGTCCTGTCGATCGGCTCGTTGGCGCTCTATGCCGTGCCGGGTTTCTGGCTCGGCCTGGTGCTGATCGTCGTCTTCGCCGTCGACCTGCGCTGGCTGCCGATCGGCGGCATCGAGACGCTCGCCTCGGACAAGACCGGCCTCGATCGCGTCTCCGACATCGCCATCCATCTCATCCTGCCGGTGGCCGCGCTCGGCTTCATCTATCTCGCGCTCTATCTGCGCATGATGCGCGCCGGCATGGCCGAAGCCTGGCGGCAGGATTTTGTCCTCGCCGCCCGCGCCAGGGGGCTGTCGCGCCGCCGCGTCGTGCTCGCCCACGTCGCCCGCAATGCGCTGCTGCCGCTCATCACCATGCTCGGCCTGCAATCGGCGCAGATGCTGGGCGGCAGCGTCGTCATCGAGAGCGTCTTTTCCGTACCGGGTCTCGGCAGGCTGGCACAGGAAGCGGTGGCTTCGCGCGACACGCCCCTGCTGCTCGGCATCATCCTCACCAGCGCCGTCCTGGTCGTCGTCATCAACCTGCTGGTCGACATCACCTATGCCTTCCTCGATCCGCGCGTCGGTGCCGGCGAGGCCGGCGCATGAGCCTGATCCGCCGTTTCCTGCGCACGCCCGAGGCGGTCGCCGGCGCCATCCTGCTGGCCGCACTGATTGCGGTGGCGCTCATCGCACCGCTGCTGTTTCCCGGCGATCCTCAAGCCATCGCCGGCCCGGCGCTGCTGCCGCCCTTCCAGGACTGGTCGCTGCCGCTCGGCACAGATCGGCTCGGCCGCGACGTGCTGGCCGAACTCTTTCACGGCGCCCGCACCTCGCTCGCTGTCGGCCTTGCGGCTGCGGCGGCGGCACTTGCCATCGGCTCGGTGGTCGGCACGCTTGCCGGCTTTGCCGGCGGCCTCGTCGACGAGGTGCTGATGCGCATCACCGATGCCTTCCAGACCGTGCCGAGCTTCCTGCTGGCGCTGGCCTTCGTCAGCGTCGTTGGCCCATCGCTCGGCATCGTCGTGATCGCCATCGCGCTCGGCACCTGGCCCGGCCCGGCCCGTATCGCCCGCGCGGAAGTCCTCTCCATTCGCGAACGCGACTATGTCGCCAGCGCGCGTGCCATCGGCATGCATCCGCTCGAAATCGCCTTTCGCGAGGTGTTGCCCAACGCCCTGCCGCCGGTGCTGGCAATGTCCTCGGTGATCGTCGCAGCCGCCATCCTCACCGAGGCGGCGCTATCCTTCCTCGGCCTCGGCGACCCTAACCGTGTCACCTGGGGCGGGATGATCGCCGAGGGCCGCGCCGTGCTGCGCACCGCGCCCTTCCTGTCGATCATGCCAGGTATTGCGCTGGTGCTGACAGTGCTCGGCGTCTATCTCGCCGGTGAAGGCATTGTCGAGACGACAGCGGTCAGGAGAGGTCTGTCGTGAGCGCGCTCGCTTCGATCCGCGACCTGACGGTGACCTATCGCCGCGACGGCAACGTTGTGGCGGCGCTGAAGAACATCAGCCTCGACATCGTGGCTGGCGAGCGCCTGGCCATCATCGGCGAAAGCGGCTCCGGCAAGAGCACGCTGGCGCTGGCGATTGCGGGATTGCTGCCGGCGAGCGCCAGAATCGAGGGGCATATCGATTGGCTCACACGCCCATCCTCAACGTTGGGTGCCAAGCCACCCCCCTCTGTCCCAGAGGGGGATCTCGTAGAGCGCAACCCTCAAAAATCCTTCGCCAAACCAAGCCAACCTCCCCTCCTCGGCCGCGACATCGGTTTCGTCTTCCAGGACCCGTCCGCGAGCCTCGATCCCGTGATGACCATCGGCAAACAGATCGCCGAAGTCGCCCGTACCCATCTCGGCCTCACTTGGTCCCAGGCATACGCCAAGGCCAAAACCCTGCTCGAACGCATCCGCCTGCCCGACCCGGACTCGGCCCTGCACGCCTTCCCGCACCAGCTCTCCGGCGGCCAGAAGCAGCGCGCGGCGATCGCCGCCGCTATTGCGGCAAGTCCAACACTGCTGATCGCCGACGAGGCGACCAGCGCGCTCGACACCATCGTGCAGGCAGAGATCGTCGCCTTGATCCGCCAGCTGGTGGCTGAAGACGGCATGACGCTTCTGTTCGTCAGCCATGACATCGCGCTGGCGGCCGAACTCGCCGAGCGTATCGCCGTGTTCCGCCATGGCCAACTCGTCGAACTTGGCACGACGGCACGGATTGTCGACGCCCCAACTCAAGCCTACACCCGCATCTTGCTCGACGCCCATATCGGCCTCGACGCCGTACCGCTGCTGAACCGAGCCGGGCTGTCCGCATGAGCCTGCTCGTCGTGTCCAGCCTCACCAAACGCTACCGTCGCGGCGGCAAGACCGTCATCGCGGTCGACGACGTCTCTTTTCATATCGAGCCCGGCGAAACACTGGCGCTGGCCGGCCCTTCCGGCAGCGGCAAGTCGACGATCGCCCGGCTGGTGCTGCGCCTGATAGAGCCGGACGCTGGCGCCATTGAATTCGAGAGCGACGACTTCCTGGCCTTGCGCGGCGCAACGCTCAGAGCGCGCCGCGCGCGTCTGCAAATGGTGTTCCAGGATCCGCTTGCCGCCTTCAACCCGCGCGCCACCGTGGCGCGTGTCCTCGATGATCCCTTGCGCATCCACGGTATCGCCTCCCGCACCGAGCGGCCGCGCCGCATCGCAGCCTTGCTCGAGCGTGTCGGGCTGGCGGCCGATCTCGCGCCGCGAGCCATCCACGAAATCTCCGGCGGTCAGCGGCAGCGCGTCGCCATCGCCCGCGCCATCGCCACAAGACCATCGCTGATCGTGCTCGACGAGGCGGTCTCGGCACTCGACGTCTCGGTACGCGGCCAGATCCTCGACCTTCTGCTCGACCTGCAAAGGCAGGAACGGATCGCCTATCTCTTCATTTCCCATGATCTCGGCGTCGTGCGCGCCGTCGCCCACCGCGTCATCCTTCTCGATGCCGGACGGATCGCCGAGAGCGGCGATGCCCGCGCCGTCATCGACGCCCCGCAATCGGTCATCGGCAAGGCGTTGGTGGCGGCAGCACCAAGGCTCAAAGGAACCACACAGGACGCATCATGACCGATCCCGAAGCCAGAGCCGAAAAGCTGTCGCGTGAACTCGATTCCGCCTTCCGCAACCGCGCCGACCTCTACCGCCTGTTCCTCGAGGAACTGACCGGAGAGCTGGGTTCCGACAAGGCGCAGGCGATCATGATCCGCGCCATCGAACAGCGCGGCAAGGAAGTGGCGGCGGCGGCCTTCGCCAGCTTCGGTGCCAACGATGCACGCGCCATCGGCGAAGCCTTCCTGGCGGTCAGCCCGGACGGCGGCCTGATGTATCCGACCGATGTCGAACGCGGCGATGACCGCATCGCCTTCAAGGTCAAACGCTGCCCGCTGAAAGACGCCTGGGTCGAGGCAGGCGTCGGTGACGAAAAGCTCGCCACGCTCTGCCGCATCGCCGGCGCCTTCGACCGCGGCCTGTTCGAGGCGACCGGCGTGCGCTTCGACAACGTCACCTGGACGCCCGGCCACGGCTCCGGCTGCTGCCACATCGCGCTGACCAATCGCGATGCCGGCTAAGCAGTTCTAAGGTGTGTTGAGATAGGTGAGCGCCGGCCTACGCCGGCCGTAGCCTTAGCTGCCACGCCATTCACGAGTGCTTCGGCCGGCGAAAGGCCGGAAGCGCAGGAAACCACCGCTTGCCGACCGGCATCACCTGAATATCAATGCACCTAACCGCCGACCATCAGCTTGACGACCTCATCATGGTTGGTCTCGGAAATCTTGCGCTCGCCGGCCTGGACGCCGCGCCGCAACACGACGATGCGGTCCGACACCGCAAAGATGTCCTGCAGATTGTGCGAGATGAAGATCACGCCGCGTCCCTGCGCCTTGAGCTGGTGGATCAGCGAGATCACCTTGCGCTGCTCCGGCACGCCAAGTGCGGCGGTCGGTTCGTCCATGATCAGGATCTGCGCATCCCAGTAGACGGCGCGGCCGATGGCGACGGCCTGGCGCTGGCCGCCGGAGAAATTGCTGACCGGAGCCTCGAGCCGGCTGACATGGAAGTCCAGCCGCCCCATCGTTGCCTTGGCCGCTTCGGCCATCGCCTTGCGGTCGAGCACCGGCAGGAAGCCGAACGCCTTGTGCATCGGTTCGCGGCCAAGGAAGATGTTGGCGCCGATCGACAGATTGTCGGCGAGCGCCAGATCCTGGTAGATCGTCTCGATGCCCTTTTCGCGCGCCTCCTGCGGCGTCGCGAACGTCACCGGGTGACCCCGCAGCAGTATCTCGCCACCCGTCGGCTGAAACACCCCCGATATCGCCTTGATCAGCGTCGTCTTGCCGGCACCGTTGTCACCGGCCAGCGCCACGACTTCGCCCGGCCGCACGGCCATGGAGAAGTCGTTGAGCGCACGCACGGCGCCGAAGTGCTTCGACAGGTTGCGGACTTCCAGCAGGGGCGCGTTCTGGTTGGTGCTATTCATCCTGACGGGCTCCACTGAACCGGCGCTGCGCCTGGTCGATAAGGACGGAAATGATGATGACGACGCCGACGGCGATGAACTGCCAGAACGGCTCGACATTGACGAAGACCAGCCCGTACTGGATGACCGCGATCACCAGCGCCCCGGCGACCGTGCCGAAGATGGTGCCGGAGCCGCCGAACAGGCTGGCGCCGCCGATCACCACCGCCGCGACGCTGTCGAGCAGCAGGGGCTCGCCGGCCTGTGCGGCGCCCGCTGTGAAGCGCGCGGCATAGAGCGCGCCGCCAAGGCCGGCGCACATCGCCGACAGCACGTAGAGCCGCAATATGTGGCCCCTGATGTCGATGCCGGCCCGCCGCGCCGCCTGCACATTGGCGCCGATGGCGTAATTGTGCTGGCCGAAGCGGGTCTGGCTGAGCAGGTAGTGCATGACGATGACGAAGATGGCGGTGATCAGCACCAGATAAGGGATGCCATAGAACTTGCCGTTGCCGAGCAGTGCGAACCAGGAGTTCTGCACCGGCACGGTGGTGCCGCCGGCAAGCAGGAAGGCGGCACCGCGCGCGACGCCGAACATGCCGAGCGTGCCGATGAAAGGCGGCACCTTGAGCCGCGAGATCAGCAGGCCGTTGATGACGCCAGGCACGCCGGCAACGATCACCGAAGCAAGGATGCCGGCCAGCATGGCCAGCGGCAGGGGAATGGCGGCGCCCGCTATATTGGTGGCATGCGCGGCGATGACGGCGGCCAGCCCCATGATGAAGCCGAGCGACAGATCGATGCCGCCGGAAATGATGACGAAGGTCTGGCCGGTCGCCAGCAGCAGCGGCGCCACGGCGAAGATGGCAATGGACTGCAGGTTGAACGGGTTGAGGACGAAGGTCGCGCCGAAGGCGAGCCGCGACCAGATCTCGAAACAGATGAGCAGTCCGGCCAGGAACAGCCAGGCGCGCCCTTCGGCGATGCGTGCGACCAGGCTTCGGGCCGGATCGCCATGATCGGCCTGAGGGGCGACATGCTTCTCGGCAGGCTGGGCTGGTGATGTCGAGGTCATGGATACTCCGCGGCGCCTTCAAACAGGTCTCGATTGGCGAGGGACCCGGTGCAGGCTCCTCCCGGCGGACCGGGAGGAGCCAGACTGTGCTGGACTTACTCGGAGTAGAGATACTTCGAGATGTTCGGATCCGCGATGTTGGACTTGTCCATGATCGTGAAGCCGGTGCCGATGGTGACCGGGATCGAATGGCCGGTCAGGTGGGCATAGGCCGAGACGACGCCGTAATAGCCGATCTCGGCCGGATGCTGGGCGATCGCCACGTCGACCAGGCCGGTGTTGATGTTGTCGACGATGCTGGTCGGCGCATCGAAGGCGACGACCTTGACCGTGCCGGTCTGTCCCGCCTGCTTGACGCCGTTGGCGGCACCCAGCGCCGAGAACAGATTGGCGCCGAAGACACCGACCAGGTCGGGATTGCGCGCGAACACCGCCTGCAGCTGCGAAGCCGCCTTGTTGGCGTCGTCGTCATTGAACTGGGTCTCCAGCACGGTGATGCCCGGATGCTTGGCCATCTCCTTCTTGAAGCCTTCTTCACGCTGGTCGGTGGTCGAGATGCCGGGCTTGACGTTCGAGACATAGACCTTGCCCTTGTCGCCAATGGACGTGGCCAAAGCCCGCGCCGCGATCTCGCCGCCCAGCACATTGTCCGACGCGATGTAAGACAGCGGGAAATCGGCATCGCCGGCGCCGGTCTGGTAGACGCCGCTGCCGATGAAAGTGTCGACGGTAATGACCGGAATGCCGGCGTCATTGGCCTTGCGCAGCGGCTCGACCAGCTGAACCTTGTCGGTCGGCGCGATCAGGATCGCATCCGGCTTCTTGGCGATGACCGCGTCGAGCACCGGCACCTGGGTGACCGGGTTGAAGTCCGGCGCACCCTGGAAGACCAGATTGACGCCAAGCGCGTCGGCCGCCGCCTGGGCGCCCTTGCGCATGGTGATGTAGAAGCCGTCGGTGGTCAGGCCGGGAATGAGCGCAATGGTGTATTTTTTGTCCTGCGCCTGCGCGGGCGCAATCAGCACCGTGGCACTGACGGCGAGCGCCGCGAGCGCGGCAACGATCTTCTTCATGACATCCTCCTCATTGTTGGCAGATCTGCCGTTGCAAGTGACATTGGAATGGCCGTCATCCGTTCGGATGCCGACGGCCGGAACGCTTGTTTGCCTTTTGCGGGCAGCTCCTCCCAAGCGCCCTCCAGTCGATATGTCGGCCGGTCAGTCGCCGGCGCACCTGGCCACAGCCCCATTCCCTAGCCTCCGCGAGGCCCGGCAAACTGTGTCCCACGCCTCGCCTTGCCAGCGGGCGTTCGAACTTGTAACACTTTGCAGAAATAAATTGCAACTCGGTTTTTCCGAGTTGCAGTGCCGGGCTTTTCACACCATACGACATCCGACTGCTCCGCAGAGCCCCGGTCAACTATCACCCGCGGCTTTCGGCGGCACAACTGGTTTCGTGACGGCGTCCTGCCTGGATTATTCGTTACGCGAGCGCCCCGAGGATGGCCTGCGCTGTCTTGGTATCGGTCACCAATGTGTTGATGAGACCGGCGCGGACGGCGGCAATAATCGCCGTCGCCTTTTCCGGCGACGCGGCGAGGCCAATGACCAGCGGCACCGCGCGCAACTGCGCCGGCGACATGGCGATCATCCGGCTCTCCCCTTCCCAGGCAATCAGCGTGCCTTCGGCATCGAAGTAATGGCGAAGCACGTCGCCGGCGGCATGAACCAGCGCCTGCTCGCTCGGGGTGGCGGCGCTCGCCTCGGGGGCGTTGATGGCATGCGGCAGGCCGATGCCGACGATCGCGACATCGGTCCTCTCCCACAAAGCGACGGCATCGCGGATGGCGGTGTCGCGCAGGAAGACCTCTCGCAATTCGCTGGAAGGCAGATAGGGGGCATGGATGAAATGCGGGGTGCCGCCGAACTCCTCGGCGGCGAGCCGCACGAATTCGTTGACCTGAAAATGTGCCGCCTGCTGCTGCATGCCGCCGGTGGCGGCCACGGTCAGCACGCCGGGCATGCGCGGCAGTCCGGCCCGGATGACCTCGCGCACGGCGCGCCCCCAGCCGATGGCGACGACGGAGCCCGCCACCAGCTGCGCCTGCCTGAGCAGCCCGCCAAGGGGTGCCGCGAGCGCCGCCAGCGTGCCGGCCGCCGGCGTCTCGACCACTGCGGCATCGCGCAATTTCAAGCCATCGATCAGCTGCCTGGTGATGTCCTCCGGCGTTGCCAGGTCGAGAACCTCGATGCGGACAATGCCCTCGGCCCGCGCCCGCTGCAGCAAGCGCGAAATCGTCGCGGTGGACACTCCGAGCCGGCGAGCGATATCGACCTGCGACATCTCCTCCACATAATGCAGCTTGGCCACCGTATGCAGCATCGTCCGCGATGCGGTCGCATCCTGGATGGGAGGGGAAGACAGCTTGCAATTCCTTTCAGCAACGTGTTACATACACATAGGCCGACGGGAGTTATCGCGCAAATCCAGCCAACTCGCAACGTGCGGCGGCTCGCGGGCCGCGAGCCCGGCGAGGCGCTTTCTTCGAAGGCGATGGCGCGTCACGGCTTCCTGCCGGCAGGCGGGCAGAACTGAACATCGTTGTTTCCACGGGATCCGCGCCCTTCGTCTGGAGAGCGCCAACATCGGATTGAGACCATGACCAAGATGACCACCGCGGAACTGCGCGGCTATCAGCAGATATGCGGCAAGGACGGGGCCATGGTGGCCATCGCCTGCGACCAGCGCGGCGGCATGCGGACCCTGCTGGCGTCGGACCCGGACGAACAGGCCAAGATCACCAACGACATGCTCGGCGACACCAAGGCCGACATCACACGCTACCTCGCCAGTGCGGCGTCCTGCGTGCTGCTCGACCCGCTCTGCGCGGTGCCGCGCATTGTCGACGAAGGCGTCTTGAACCGCGATACGGCGCTGCTCATCGGCCTCGACGCTTCCGGTTTCGATATCTCTCCCGAAGGCTACCGCCTTTCGCGCCTGGTTCCCGGCATCGACGCGCGCCGCGTCCGCGCACTCGGCGGCACAGGCGGCAAGATCATGGTGTATCTGCGGGCCGACAAGCCTGAGGCGAACGAGCACAACATCGCCATCCTGCGCCAGTGCATCGCCGATTTCGGGCAGGAAGACCTGCTGCTGGTCGTCGAGTTCCTGACCTATCAGCTCGACGGGGAAAGCCCCGAGGACTATGCGGCCAAGACGCCATGGCTTGTCGAGGAAGGCACCAGGATTTCGCTGGAGTGTGGCGCCAAGGTGCTGAAGCTTCCCTACCCCGGGACGCCGGAAGCCTGCGCCAACATCACCAAAATGGCCGGCGAGGTGCCGTGGGCGGTGCTTTCGGCCGGCGTCAACCACGCGACCTTCCTTGGCCAGGTCGAGATCGCCATGCAGAATGGCGCCTCAGGCGTCATCGCCGGCCGCTCGCTGTGGAAGGATTGCATCTCGCTCGACCGTGACATCCAGCGCGAAAGGCTTAAGACCATCGCAGTGCCGCGATTGCGTGAAATCCAGGCCGTGATCGGGCACTACCGGCAGAAAGCCGCTGCCTGACAGTTGCGTTGGACCAGAGCTGTTCCAGCGAAAGTGTGAAGCGGCTTTGCGTCCGGAATTGCGCGAAAACAGATGCGGGACGCCATGCCTCAGAGCATAGGAATAGATATCGGCGGCACCAATCTGCGTGCCGCCCGCATTTCCGGCACCGGTGAAATCCTCAAGCGCGTTTCCGAAAAGAGCGCGCCCGACCCGGAGCTGGTGCTCGGCCGCATCGCCGACATGGTGCGCCTTCTCGACACGCCGGATGTGAAGGCCATCGGTGTCGGCGTGCCGGGCCGCGTCGATGCGCGGCGCGGCGCGGTGCTGTCTGGCGGCTATGTCAACCTCGCCTCGGTTGCGCTTGCCCAGCGCCTGGAAGACATGACAGGCAAGCGCGTCGTCATCGACAATGACTGCAACATGGCGCTGGCCGCCGAGATGGCGCTCGGCGCCGGGCGCGGCCATGGCAACATCGTCATGTTCACCATCGGCACCGGCATTGGCGGCGCCGTCGCCCAGGATCGGCGGATCACGCGAGGTTCGGCAACGGCGGGTCAGCTCGGCCACATCACCGTCGACGTCAATGGCGAGGTCTGCGCCTGCGGCAGGCGCGGCTGCGTCGAAACCACCAGTTCGGGCACCGCGCTCGGCCGTCACATTGCGCGCGCCGGCCTCGGCGCCGACATTTCGGTCGATCAACTCTTCGCCCGCGATAAGGCCGGCGATATCCAGGCGCGCGGCGTACTGGACGCCTGGGCGAAACCGCTGCGGGCCGCCATCGACACCGCCGTTGCCGTGCTTGCTCCCGACCTGGTGCTGCTTGGCGGCGGCCTTGGCCGGGCGGCCCATGCGGCACTCGGCCGCGCGCCGGCGCTGGCGCCCTGGTATCAATGCCAGGTCGGGCCCGCGCAACTCGGCGACGACGCCGGGGTGATCGGCGCCGGCCTCCAGGCGCTGGCGGGGGAGATGCACACGTCGCCCTCGACCCAGTCCGGCCGCCCGCGGCGCGCTGTGCTCGTAAACGGCATCCCCGCCAGCGGCAAGAGCACCGTCTCGCGCGGTATCGCCGATCGCATGGGCTGGCCGCTGCTGGCGCTCGACACGATCAAGAACCCCTTTCTCGAAGTGCTCGGTGGCGGCGACCGCCTGTTCAACCGCACGCTCGGCCGCGCCAGCTACCAGGCGATCTGGTCGGTGGTCGGCGAAGCGCCTGCCGGCACCACCTTCATCGTCGATGCCTGGTTCGGCTTCCAGCCGCGCGAGGTCCTCGAGGATCATCTGCGAAAGGCCGGCGTCGAGCAGACTTTCGAAATCTGGTGCCACGCGCCCGGCGAGGTCCTTGCCGAGCGCTATGGCGCCCGCCTCGACCAGCGCCCCGCTGGCCATCCCGGTGCCGCCTATGTTCCCGAACTGATCGAGCTCGCCAAGCGCGCCGAGCCGCTGCGGCGCGGACCGCTCTTCGACGTCGACACGACGAAGCCCATCGACTTCGATGCCATCACGGCCTGGTTGCGGGCGACGATGGCGGGCGGCGCATAGACAGTCGGAAGACCCGGTCGGCCTGCCTCGATTCGAACGGTGGAAGCGGGACGCCGGCTGGCCCTGGTGCGGCTGGCGTTGGCCAGCCTCGATCGAGACACGGCCGCCGCCGGTTGATCAATAGCCGACGGTAAAACGCTGCCTGATGTGGGCAGGCTTCTCGATCTCGTCGACCATGACGATGGCGTAGTCCTCGAAGGAGATACTGCTGCCCTTGTCGGAGGCCAGTAGCGTGTCCTTGCCCAGGCGGAATTTGCCGGTGCGCTCGCCTGGGACGAACATGGCGGAGGGCGACAGGAACGTCCAATCGAGGTCGCCGACGGCTTTCAGCTTGTCGAGGAAGTCGGCGCCCTTCTGTGCCTCGGCCTTGTAGATTGCAGGGAATTCGGGCGTGTCGACCAGCCTTTTGCCGGGCGCGACCTCAAGGCTGCCGGCGCCGCCTACGATGAGGTAGCGCTTCACGCCGGAAGCACGCACGGCGGCAATCAGCGTGTCGGGATCGCTGTCCAGGAAATGCACTGCGCTGATCACCAAATCATGGCCATGGATCAGGTCGGTGAGACCTTGCCTGTCGAAGACATCGCCCTTCCTCGCAGTCACGCCGGGCAGCGCGGCAATCTTTTCAGGGTTGCGGGCAATGCCGGTGACCGTATGGCCACGGTCGGAGAGTTCCTTGAGCAGGCGCGAACCGACGGCGCCTGATGCGCCGATGAGAGCGACTTTTGCCATGTCCTTTTCCAGTCCTTGTTGGGGGTCAGTCGGGGGATCACGCCGCCGCGATATGGGCGACGAGATTGTCGAAGCTGCCGAACAGCGCGTTCGAGCCGATGAGGCGCGGTGCATCGTTGCGGATAATTGCGAGGGAAGGAACGCCATTGGCGTGCAGACGCTGAAACAGCGTGCGGCCTCGGCCAACCAGTTCGCCGTGAGCCGTCAGCAAGGTTTCGGTCGACGCCTTCAACATTGGTGCGGCATTGGCCATGCCGGCATCGGCGAGCACTGCGGCCACGCCTCCGACAGTCACGATATCCCGTCCATCGACATAACGCGCACGCTGGATAGCCTTCAGAGCGCTCAGCCGACGATTGGGGTCATCGAGGCCGGCAGCGCTGATGCCGAGCGTGGCGGCATGGGAGTCGAGCAAGGTGCCCCGAATATTGAGGACGTTGTTTCGGTAAGCCTGCGTGAACTTCTGTCCGGTCAGACGCTCGATGCGCTGGTCGTTCGCCCAGGCATGGGCGGCAAAGCCTTCATCCATCGGCCGCGCCCCGGCACCGGAGAACAGGCCGGTCGGCATCAGCTCAATGCGCGAGCCGCTGGCCGAGAGCCTGTCCAGCATCGGCGTGGCGCCGTAACACCAGCCGCAGAGCGGATCGAAGAGGTAAGTCACGTCCGAATTGCTCACGATCGCTGCCATCCTAGGTACGGATTGTCGGCTGACGAGCCGCCAAAAGTCTTGGCCGTATGTGGCAGAAGGAGGTCTTGCGATAAATGCCACCCAATAATACAAACTGTCTGATCAGATCAGACAAAAGCAATCACCTTGGCCGACCTTCTGAACCTCAATCGGCTCGTCTACTTCACCACCGTGATGGAAACCGGCTCGTTCACATCAGCCGCGGACCGGCTTGGCGTCGCCAAGGCCGTGGTCAGCCATCAGGTCGGCAGGCTCGAGGAGGAACTGGGCGCAACGCTGCTGCAGCGCACGACACGACGCGTCACCCCAACGGAAGACGGTCGCCTCTTTTATGATCGCGCGATGATCATCCTGCGCGAGGCGGAGGCGGCCTTTGGCGAGATCTCGCACGGAGCGGTCGAGCCGAGCGGAACGCTGAAGCTGACCGCGCCGCTCGACTACGGCACCAGAGTGGTGGCGCCGGTCATGGCGGCATATCTGAAGGCCTATCCGCAAATGCGCGTCGAAGCGATCTTCGACGACGCGGTGAGCGATCTGGTTGATGAGCAGATCGATCTCGGCATCCGCGTTGGCTGGCTTACCGATTCCTCCAACCAGGCACGGCGACTGGGCACGATTCGGCAGATCGTCGTTGCGAGCCCGGCCTTCGCGGCAAGCCTGCCCGCGGATGCGAACCCGAACCAGGCACGATCGCTGGCCTGGGTCGGCAATGCCCAGCTGCGCGGCGTCGGCCAATGGCTGTTTTCCAGAGAAGGCGAGACGGTGCTGACAGAACTCAATCCCGTCATCGTCTGCGACAAAAGCCCGGCGGCCTATGCCTGCGTGCTTGCAGGTATCGGTCTGGGTATATTTCCCGACTATGCGGTCGATGAGGATATCGCCGGGGATCGGCTTGTGCGGATATTCGCGCAGTGGGCCTTGCCGACCGGCGGCATCCACGCGGTGTTCCCGCCGGCCCGCTTCCGGCCTGCCAAGGTGCGCGCCTTCGTCGACTTGCTCGCCGCAGCCGAGAGAAAGCGAGCACGCGGCAACGCCGGGGGGTGACGCGGCACACTGCTCGCAATGTCAGTGGAGACTTACATCGGGGCGCTTCGGCTTTGCCTGCTTGCGGGCCGCTGGGCGGGAGGCAGTGGTCGGCGATCGTTGGCCCCGAACGCAAAACGGCCCGCTGGTTTGAGCCATGCGGGCCGTTTGTGAATTGGTTGCGGGGACAGGATTTGAACCTGTGACCTTCAGGTTATGAGCCTGACGAGCTACCGGGCTGCTCCACCCCGCGTCACCACTGAGCAAGCGTTTGCCTGCTTAGGATGTAAGCGCAAGCCACTAGGGAGGCTGGCCTACAGATAGGTAGATGGCTCACCAAATGAAAGGGCCGCTTACGCGGCCCGTGGTCCCTTGGCGGGCCTTTTTCGTAGAGAGAAGATTTTCACTCCATCCGATTGGATGTGAGCTCAACGTGCGTTTGGCAGACCTGGCAGCGACCTACTCTCCCGCGTCTTGAGACGAAGTACCATCAGCGCTGGAGCGTTTCACGGCCGAGTTCGGAATGGGATCGGGTGCAGCCGCTCCGCCATAACCACCAGGTCGGCAAAACGCACGTTGTTCGAGAAGCTGTTTTTTGTGCCAAGGCGACGTTTGTGGCTTTCGGGCGTAAGCCCGCAAGCGCGACTGCGCGTCGCCGGTTTTCCGGCGCCCTCGCGGAGCATAGGCCCGTAAGGGCCGCTCATGCGTGAGCGCTGGCCAGACCATCGTGCTTCACGATGGGCATAAGGAATGAGAACGATCAAGCCGATCGAACTATTAGTACCGGTAAGCTTCAAGCGTTGCCGCTCTTCCACACCCGGCCTATCAACGTGGTCGTCTTCCACGGTTCTCAGGGAATACTCGTTTTAAGGTGGGTTTCCCGCTTAGATGCCTTCAGCGGTTATCCCGTCCGGATATAGCTACCCTGCTATGCGGCTGGCGCCACAACAGGTCCACCAGAGATCCGTCCATCCCGGTCCTCTCGTACTAGGGACAGATCCTTTCAATATTCCTACACCCACGGCAGATAGGGACCGAACTGTCTCACGACGTTCTGAACCCAACTCACGTACCGCTTTAAATGGCGAACAGCCATACCCTTGGGACCTGCTCCAGCCCCAGGATGCGATGAGTCGACATCGAGGTGCCAAACAACCCCGTCGATATGGACTCTTGGGGGTCATCAGCCTGTTATCCCCGGCGTACCTTTTATCCGTTGAGCGATGGCCCTTCCACGCGGGACCACCGGATCACTATGACCGACTTTCGTCTCTGCTCGACTTGTCAGTCTCGCAGTCAGGCAGGCTTATGCCATTGCACTCAGCGAACGATTTCCGACCGTTCTGAGCCCACCATCGCGCGCCTCCGTTACTCTTTAGGAGGCGACCGCCCCAGTCAAACTACCCACCATACATTGTCCCGGACCCGGATAACGGGCCGCGGTTAGACATCCATAGTAATAAGGGTGGTATTTCAAGGGTGGCTCCACCTGAGCTGGCGCCCAGGTTTCAAAGCCTACCACCTATCCTACACATGCCACTACGAATGCCAATGTAAAGCTATAGTAAAGGTGCACGGGGTCTTTCCGTCTAACCGCAGGAACCCCGCATCTTCACGGGGAATTCAATTTCACTGAGTCTATGCTGGAGACAGCGGGGAAGTCGTTACGCCATTCGTGCAGGTCGGAACTTACCCGACAAGGAATTTCGCTACCTTAGGACCGTTATAGTTACGGCCGCCGTTTACTGGGGCTTCGATTCAGAGCTTGCACCCCTCCTCTTAACCTTCCAGCACCGGGCAGGCGTCAGACCCTATACGTCGTCTTGCGACTTCGCAGAGCCCTGTGTTTTTGATAAACAGTCGCTACCCCCTGGTCTGTGCCACCCTCCTCCACTTGCGTGGAAAAGGGTCACGCTTCTTCCGAAGTTACGCGTGCAATTTGCCGAGTTCCTTCAGCATAGTTCTCTCAAGCGCCTTGGTATACTCTACCAGACCACCAGTGTCGGTTTCGGGTACGGTTTATAAGGAGGAGCTATTTCCTGGAACCACGCAGCAGCCCGTTCAATCCGATAAGATTGGACTACCTCAATGATCCGTCACTACCTCCAAGCCCACGAATATTAACGTGGTTCCCATCGACTACGCGTTTCCGCCTCGTCTTAGGGGCCGGCTAACCCTGCTCAGATTAGCTTTAAGCAGGAACCCTTGGTCTTTCGGCGGGGGAGTCTCTCACTCCCCTTACGTTACTCATGTCAGCATTCGCACTTCTGATACCTCCACCACCCCTCACGGGTATGGCTTCATCAGCTTACAGAACGCTCCGCTACCGCTCGTGATTGCTCACGAACCCTAAGCTTCGGTGTATGGCTTTAGCCCCGTTACATTTTCGGCGCAAAGACCCTTATTTAGACCAGTGAGCTGTTACGCTTTCTTTAAATGATGGCTGCTTCTAAGCCAACATCCTGGTTGTTTTGGGATCCTCACATCCTTTCCCACTTAGCCATAACTTGGGGACCTTAGCTGTAGGTCAGGGTTGTTTCCCTTTTCACGACGGACGTTAGCACCCGCCGTGTGTCTGCCGACTAGTACTCCCAGGTATTCGGAGTTTGGTTAGGTTTGGTAATCCGGTGAGGACCCCTAGCCCATCCAGTGCTCTACCCCCTGGGGTATTCGGTCGACGCTCTACCTAAATAGATTTCGCGGAGAACCAGCTATTTCCGAGTTTGATTGGCCTTTCACCCCTAGCCACAAGTCATCCCGAACTATTGCAACAGTTATGGGTTCGGTCCTCCAGTAAGTGTTACCTTACCTTCAACCTGCTCATGGCTAGATCACTCGGTTTCGGGTCTAATGCGACGAACTGAACGCCCTGTTCAGACTCGCTTTCGCTGCGCCTACACCTAGCGGTTTAAGCTTGCTCGTCACACTAAGTCGCTGACCCATTATACAAAAGGTACGTGGTCACCCTTGCGGGCTCCCACTGTTTGTAGGCAATCGGTTTCAGGTACTCTTTCACTCCCCTTGTCGGGGTGCTTTTCACCTTTCCCTCACGGTACTAGTTCGCTATCGGTCATGCACGAGTACTTAGGCTTGGAGGGTGGTCCCCCCAATTTCAGACAGGATTTCACGTGTCCCGCCTTACTCGAGGACGATTGATTGCATTACGCGTACGGGGCTGTCACCCACTATGGCCCTACTTTCCAGAAGGTTCCGCTTGTCTCTCAATCGCCACTGGCCTGGTCCGGGTTCGCTCGCCACTACTTCCGGAGTCTCGGTTGATGTCCTTTCCTACGGGTACTTAGATGTTTCAGTTCCCCGCGTTCGCCACTTTATCCCTATGTATTCAGGATAAGTTACCTATAACAGATACTTGGAAACCACAGCAGCAAGTCACCCTGCTACTCTGATTTTCCAAGCACCTTAGGTGGGTTTCCCCATTCGGAAATCTACGGATCAAAGGGTATTCGCACCTCCCCGTAGCTTATCGCAGCGTATCACGTCCTTCATCGCCTGTGCATGCCAAGGCATCCACCAATTGCCCTTAAGACACTTGATCGTTCTCATTGCCAATGCCCACCCGCGCAATCCGAAGGATTGCCGCTTCAGCCTCGCCCTTACGGGGTTGGCATCCGCGCAATCCC